>CANRZC010000188.1 GCA_947644185.1 uncultured Acetatifactor sp. | reverse complement strand
GAAGAATCGCTTAGCGAGATAGAAGGCTTTAGAAATGTAGGCATGGAGTATGATAAGTTTAATTCCCCTGCGTCCCAAAATGGACTTGGCGGAACCTTGATTTTTGTAGAGGGAAAAGTTATATCACAAGAAATTGTAGAAGATCCCAGTGTTTCCCTTTTGGCTATCACAATGGAACAGACGGACGGGAATAAATGGCTTGTATCGCTTGAATCGGAATCCAATATAGAGGAAATAGATGATAAGAATATTCGCGTATTTGGAACATATCAGGGTTTCTCAAATTTAATGAACCTTCCAGCGATGGCTGTTGCAGCAGAAGATATTCATGCGATGGATAAAGCCAGATTGGAAGTGGAAGAAGATGGAGAATATGTAGTTATATGGTCTTTTTTGGACCATCTGAATTCGATAATAGAAAAAGAAGCAGGAAAGACGGTAAGTGATCTTTACGGTAAAGAAGAATTAGTTGTCGAAAATTTAAGTGCAATAGAATTTAAAATACCCCAAATTTTTTTGGAAGACACAAAAGAAATTGGAGAATGGAAGTATTTTTATTATGAAGATTTAATGCTCGGAATATGTTGCAGTGAAACAAGAATGACAAATGAGGAATTGTTAGAAAATGTAGATCAATATGTAGACAGTGTTATCATGAACGCAGATAATGGGAAATTGATAGACAATTCTTTGGTAAGTGTAAGTGTTGCTGAAGCTATCAAAATAAAGATGCAGCAAGATATTAGCGGAGCAGAGTATGAAGTAAACATGATATCATTTTGTTATGACTCTAGATTTTATACATTGGACTTTGTTGCAAAGAAAGACTCAGAATTTGATTATGCCAAAGATTTTGATAAACTGGTTGAAAGCATAAGGGCAAATGGCATCGACGCAGACAATTCAAACCAGGAAGAAGGAGAGAAAGAGGGCAAAAGCGGGAACAATGAAAAAACGGATCAGGTAGACGAACCAAAACAAACAGAAAAAGATACTGCTACAACTACTGGAGAAAGGAATGCTTTATCATCTGCAAAAAGGTATCTATCAACGATGGCATTTTCGCATGATGGGCTTATAGAACAACTGGAATATGAGAAATACTCAAATCAAGAGGCTACCTATGCTGCAGATAATTGTGGGGCAGATTGGAATGAGCAAGCCTTAAAGTCTGCCAAAAACTATTTGTCTATGATGGCTTTTTCCTATACTGGCCTGATAGAACAATTGGAGTATGAGAAATTCACAGCAGAGCAAGCGACATATGGGGCTGACAATTGTGGGGCAAACTGGAATGAACAGGCGGCGAAATCAGCCGAAAATTATTTGAGTATGATGTCTTTCTCCAGGGATGAGCTGATAGAACAGCTTGAGTATGAAGGGTTTACCCATGAGCAGGCCATTTATGGCGCAGAGCAAAACGGATACTAAAACTGATTGGGTTTATCTAGAAAAGATAATTTATAAAGAATGAGGAAGGAGAGGGTTGGCAATGGACTCATGCAAATATTATCTCGCCATTGATATCGGCGCATCCAGCGGTCGCCATATCCTGGCCCACATGGAGGAAGGGAAGATGGTGCTGGAGGAGGTGCATCGGTTCCCTAACGGAATGGTGGAGCAGGACGGCGAAAATGTGTGGGATGTGGACGAGCTGTTTGCACAGATTAAGCTGGGGATGAAGAAATGTGGGGAGCTTGGCAAGATTCCCGTCAGTGTAGGTGTGGATACCTGGGGGGTGGATTTTGTATTGCTGGACCAGGAGGGACAGCGCATCGGCAATGCAGTGGCTTATCGGGACGGGCGTACTAAGGGGATGGATGAGGAAGTGTATAAAATCATTTCCGAGGACGAGCTCTATGCCCGCACTGGGATTCAGAAAGCGATCTTCAATACCATTTACCAACTGATGGCCCTGAAAGTAAAGAGGCCAGAACAATTGGCAAAGGCAAAGACAATGCTTTTGATGCCGGATTATTTCCATTACATGCTATCCGGCGTGGCGGCCACGGAGTACACAGAGGCCACCACGGGACAACTGGTGAGCCCGAAGACAAAGGATTGGGACAGAGAGCTGATTGGGAAATTGGGCTATCCGGAGCAGATTTTCCAGAAAATGGTTACACCTGGCACTGTATTGGGAGAGCTGACGCCCCAGGTACAGGAAGAGGTGGGATACAATTGTAAGGTGGTAGAGCCTGCCACCCATGACACCGGTTCCGCTGTCATCGCGGTGCCTACGGACAGCGATGACGCATTATACATCAGCTCGGGTACCTGGTCCTTGATGGGAACAGAACTGAGGGAGGCCAATTGTTCCTCTGAGAGCAAGCGAAACAATCTGACCAATGAGGGAGGCTACGACTATCGCTTCCGTTTCCTGAAGAATATCATGGGGCTGTGGATGATTCAGTCTGTGAAGAAGGAAATAGGTGGAGAGCTTGGCTTTGGCGAAATCTGTGAGATGGCTTCTAAATGTGCCATCCCCTCTATTGTAGACTGCAATGACGATCGTTTCCTGGCGCCGGCCAATATGACCAAAGAGGTGCAGGCAGCCTGCCGGGAGTCCGGGCAGCAGGTGCCGGAGGGTCTGGCAGAGGTAGCTTCTGTTATCTACAATAGTCTGGCCCAGTGCTATGCGAAGACCATAAAGCAGATAGAAGGCATTACGGGAAAGAAGTATGACAAAATACATATCGTGGGCGGAGGAGCCAATGCGGACTATCTCAATCGTCTGACCGCGCAGGCCACAGGAATCCCTGTGTACGCAGGGCCTACGGAAGCCACTGCCATCGGCAATATTGCGGCGCAGATGATCACGGCCGGGGAGTTGGCTAATCTGAAGGCGGCAAGGGCCTGTGTGTTCGCCTCCTTCCCCATTAACCACTATGAGCTGTAAGGCGTGGAGGAGAGACACAGAACTGCTTTTGGCCAGAGGATAAAGGTCGGAAACTTCAAGTGAAATGCTGGATGAGTCGAAGCCGGCGGAAATAACGGGGATACGAAATAGAAGAAATCGAGGCATAAGATAGAAGGGAAACAAAGACAAAAATATAGTAAAAATTTGAGAAAGGATGGAAAGAAATGACAGCAAAGGAAAGATTTGAATCTGCAAAAGAGATCTACGCTTCCTACGGCGTGGACGTGGAAGCGGCAATCGAAAAGTGTATGGAGGCGCCGGTATCCCTCCATTGCTGGCAGGGAGACGACGTTATTGGCTTTGACCATGACGGTCCCTTAACCGGTGGCATCCAGACCACCGGAAATTATCCCGGCAAGGCCAAGACCCCGGAAGAGCTCATGCAGGACATGGACAAGGCCTTGAGCCTGATGCCAGGCAAAAAGAAGCTGAACCTTCATGCCAGCTATGCCATTTTTGAGCCCGGCGAGTTTGTGGACAGGGACAAGATTGCGCCGAAGCATTTCGCAAAGTGGGTGGAGTTTGCAAAGGAGAGGAATATGGGAATCGACTTCAACCCTACCTTTTTCTCCCATGATAAGATGAAGGATGGTCTGACACTCTCCAGTCCTGACGAGGAGACCAGGAAATTCTGGATTGACCACGGCAAGGCCTGTATTCGCATTTCTCAATATTTCGCGGAGGAGACAGGAGTTCCCTGTGTCATGAATATTTGGACAGGAGACGGCTTTAAGGATGTCCCTGCGGATCGCATGGGCCCTAGAATGCGGTATAAGGATTCTATCGAGCAGATTTTGTCTGAGCCCTTTGACAAGAATAAAGTAAAGCCTTGCGTGGAGTCTAAAGTATTTGGAATTGGAGTGGAGGCTTACACAGTGGGCAGCGCTGAGTTTACCCTAAGCTTTGCAGCCACCCATGAGGGCTGCCTGCCTCTGATGGACAATGGACATTATCACCCTACAGAGGTGGTGTCCGACAAGATCCCTGCGTTGCTATGCTTCTATCCGGAAATTGCTCTGCATATCACAAGAGCCATTCGCTGGGACAGTGACCATGTAGTGCTTTTCGATGATGAGACAAAGGAGATGGCAAAGGAGATCGTGCGCTGTGACGGACTGGACAGAGTCTATATGGCGTTAGATTACTTTGACGCCAGCATCAACCGTGTCTCAGCATGGGCTATGGGCTTCCGTAGCTGGCAGAAGGCATTGCTTTCCGCCATGTGTACGCCCAACGGGGCTTTGAAGAAGCTGCAGGATGAGAACCGTATGACAGAACTGATGGTGGAGCAGGAGGCAGTAAAGACTCTGCCCTTCGGCGATGTGTGGAACGAATACTGTGAGCGCTGTGGCGTGGTTTCCGATAAGGCTTTCTTTGCGGAGATCCAGAAGTATGAGAATGAGGTGCAGTTGAAGCGCTAAGTGTGCAATTATTTTTTAGGTTTTTGTGGCCGGGGTGCCAGTGCTTTTGGCCCCTGGCTATTTTCCGATTGCTGTATTTTATTTGGGATTTGTGCATTTGGGATTTGGTATACGTGTAGTTGGGATTGGTGTTTTCAGGGATTTTGGATTCTTGTAAGGAGGTCGGTATGAACAATATATTTGGCGTAAAGGTGATGGAAGATTATATCCGTATGTGCCATGACGGCGTGCGGCAGGGGTGGCATGAGCGGAACGGGGGGAATCTGACTTACCGGATGAAAGAGGAAGAGGTGGCGGAGTGCAGGCCTTATTTTAAGCATATGCTAGGCGACTGGGTGAAAATGGGGGTGGAGGCGGAGAACCTGAAAGGCGAATATTTCATTTCCACGGGTAGCGGGAAGTTTTTGCAGAACGTGGGTCTGGAGCCTCAGAACAGTATCTGTATCGTGGAGATCAATGAGGCCGGCGATGCTTACCGCATTGTCTGGGGGCTGGAGAACGGGGGCAGGCCTACCAGCGAATTTCCCACCCATTTCATGAACCATTCCGTGCGGAAGCGTGTGACGGGCGACGCTAACCGGGTCATTTACCATGCCCACACCCCTTATGTGATTGCGCTGACTTATGTGCTGCCTCTGAAGTCGGAGGTGTTTACCAGGATGCTCTGGAAGAGCGCTACGGAGTGCTGCGTGGTATTTCCAGGCGGCGTGGGCGTGGTGCCCTGGATGGTGCCTGGCGGGCCGGAGATTGCGAAAGCCACCTGTGCGCTGATGGAGAAATATGATGCCGCCATCTGGGCTTTCCATGGGCTGTTTGTGTCTGGGCCTGATTTCGACACGGCTTTCGGCCTGATGCATACCATTGAGAAAGCCGCCCAGATCGCGTCCATCGCACTGGCTGCCACCGGCGGGAAGCCTCCCAGGCAGGTGATTACGGATGAGAATCTGCGGGATATTGGCAGGGACT
>CANRZC010000187.1 GCA_947644185.1 uncultured Acetatifactor sp. | reverse complement strand
GATAGTTTCCTATTTTTCATTATACTATATTTTTCAAAAAATACTAGTTTTCTATTGACATTTCTTTTTATTAGGGTTATTATTTCAAATAGTTTGAATATCAAATAATTAGTATTTCAAATAAATTGATAATCAAACTATATGATCTAGTATTGAAAACAATAAAAAGTAGAAGGAAAAGGAGAAAAAGTTATGTTTGAGAAATTAAAGGCAGTTATCGAGGAGAAATTAAATGCAGAAGGGGCTGTGATCACAGAGGACACCAGCTTTAAAGAGGATTTGGACGCGGATTCGCTGGATTTGTTTGAACTGGTGATGGCGCTGGAGGATGAATTTGAGGTGGACATTCCATCGGAGGACCTGGAGAAGCTGGGAACAGTGAAGGATGTGATGGAGTATCTGCAGGCCAAAGGCATTGAGATGTAGTCATAAAACTGTGAGGATGGGAAAATGAAGACAAGGATAACAGAGCTTTTGGGAATTACCTATCCCATTATCCAGGGTGGTATGGCCTGGGTGGCAGAATGTCATTTGGCCGCTGCTGTATCTGAGGCTGGAGGCTTCGGCATTATCGGTGCGGGTGCTGCAAAAGCCCAGACAGTGCGGGAGCAGATAAGGCAGTGCAGAGCTTTGACAGATAAGCCCTTCGGTGTGAATATCATGTTGATGAATCCTGAGGCGGATGCCATTGCGAAGGTAGTGATAGAAGAGGGCGTGCGGGCAGTGACCACTGGTGCTGGCAACCCTGGCAAATATATGGCAGACTGGAAGGCTGCGGGCGTGAAGGTGATTCCGGTGGTGGCCAGCGTGGCACAGGCCCGTATGATGGAGCGCAGCGGAGCTGACGGTGTGGTGGCGGAAGGGATGGAGGCCGGGGGACATATCGGGGCATCTACCACCATGACACTTGTGCCTCAGGTGGCAGATGCGCTGGAGATACCTGTCATCGCCGCAGGAGGAATCGGAGACGGCAGAGGCTTTGCGGCAGCTTTTATGCTGGGGGCAGAGGCAGTTCAGATGGGTACGCGGTTTGTGGTGGCAAAGGAGTCCATTGCCCACGACAATTATAAGAAGAAAATTTTGGCTGCCAAGGATATCGATTCCCAGGTAACAGGCATGAGCCATGGACATCCGGTGCGCCAGCTGCGCAATCAGATGACAAGGGAATATCTGAAGTTAGAAAAGGCAGGCGCTTCCTTTGCAGAGTTGGAGCAGCTGACAGTGGGGGCGCTGCGCAGGGCGGTGCTAGAAGGCGATACCGTAAATGGCACACTGATGGCTGGACAGATCGCGGGTCTGGTAGTCAGGGAACAGAGCTGTAGCCAGATAATCAGAGAAATCATGGAGCAGGCAGAAGGTCTGTTTAGAACGGAGTGGATATAAATGGGCAAGACAGCATTTATTTTTCCCGGGCAGGGCGCACAGTACAGCGGCATGGGCAAGGATTTTTATGAGACCTTTCCAAAGGCTAGACTGATCTATGACATGGCCAGTGAGGCCACAGGACTGGACGTGGCAGCGCTTTGCTTTACAGAAAATCACAGGCTGGATATTACAGAGTACACACAGATCGCCATGCTGACCACAGAGGTGGCGATTTTGAAGGTGCTGGAGGATAAGAAAATCAAAGCGGACTGCTGCGCAGGCTTAAGTCTGGGGGAATATGGCGCCCTGGCGGCTGCGGGAGTCATAGAGCTTCCAGCACTGTTTCGGCTCATTCGCTGCAGAGGGATTTTTATGCAGGAGGCATATCCACAGGGAGGCGCCATGACAGCAGTCATTGGGCTGGAACCTGAAAAAATACGCCAGATCTGCCAGGAGACCAAAGGCATTGTGTCCATTGCCAATGACAACTGTCCAGGGCAGCTTGTGATCACTGGGGAGGCAGAGGCAGTGGAGCAGGCCTCCGAAAAGCTGAAAAGTGCTGGGGCAAGGCGCTGTATTCCCCTAAAGGTCAGCGGTCCCTTTCATTCCAGCCTGTTGTCTGGAGCGGAGAAGAGGCTGGCGGCAGAGCTTAAAAGGGTCAGAGTGGAGATGCCGAGGATTCCCTATCTGTGCAATGTGGAGGCGGAATATGTGACAGAGAGCTCTCCAGTGAAGGAGCTTCTGGCAAAGCAGGTATCCTCCACTGTCAGATGGCGGGAGAGCATGGAGCGGATGCTTGCAGATGGGGTGGATACTTTTGTGGAGATTGGACCTGGGCGGACGCTGACCGGTTTCCTAAAGAAAATAGAGCCTGGTGCAAAGGTATGGAGCATAGGCAAGGTGGAGGATCTGGATGGGTTTTGCCCATAGAACAGCACTGTAGGCATTGGCGCTGATACGGGAATGGGCTGGAAGACATATGGCTGGAAGATAGCAGGGAGAAGGAAGAAATGGAAGAGGAAAAGACATTGGCCACAGGGCAGGAGCTTTCCGGCAAGGTGGCACTGGTGACGGGAGCCAGTCGGGGGATTGGCAGCGCCATTGCAATTTCACTGGCAAGACAGGGAGCTTTGGTGCTGGTAAATTACAATGGCTCCAGGGAGCGAGCGCTGGAGGTGGTGGCACAGATTGAGGCAGCAGGCGGACAGGGTGAGGCTGTTGCATGCGATGTGTCTGATTTTGCTGCGTGCAGACAGATGGTGG
Organism: uncultured Acetatifactor sp.; assembly: GCA_947644185.1. GTDB lineage: Bacteria > Bacillota > Clostridia > Lachnospirales > Lachnospiraceae > Acetatifactor. Next base: position 2,679 of record CANRZC010000187.1, on the reverse strand, counting down.
AGGAAATTATAGGAAAATACAAACATGTGGATATTTTGGTGAATAATGCAGGCGTGACCAGGGATAATCTGGTGGCGCGCATGTCTGAAAGCGACTATGATTATGTCTTAAATACAAACTTGAAGGGCGCTTTTCACACCATACGCCATCTCACCAGATATTTCTTGAAACAGAAAAAAGGAAAGATCATTAATATTGCATCAGTGTCCGGTGTGGTGGGCAATGCGGGTCAGGCCAACTATGCCGCCTCAAAGGCAGGGCTCATCGGCCTGACAAAAAGTGTGGCAAAGGAGCTGGCAGAAAGAAATATTTGTGTCAATGCTGTGGCGCCAGGCTTCATTGAGACAGAGATGACTTCTGGCATGCCCCAGAGAACCCGGGAAGCGGCTGTGTCCTCCATTCCCATGGGTAGGATGGGCAGTGTCTGGGATGTGGCGGAGCTGGTGGCCTTCCTGGCTGGGAACAGGTCGGACTATATAACGGGGCAGGTCATATGCGTGGACGGTGGTTTGGTATAAAAAGAAGAGCTTCGGCTGGTATGGAGGTTGTGGAATGAGGAGAAGAGTTGTGGTCACAGGAATGGGTGCTGTGACGCCTATCGGCATTGGCGTGGAGGCTTTCTGGGAGAGCATTCAGCAGGAGAGAATCGGCTTCGGGCCCATTACAAGATTTGATGCCAGCAATTTTAAATGCAGTCTGGCAGCGGAGGTAAAGGACTTCGAACCGGAGCGTTACATGGACAAAAAGGCAGCCAGACGTATGGAGCCTTTCTGCCAGTATGCTGTGGCGGCAGCGGGAGAGGCCATAGCGGACGCAGGACTTGTTATGGAAAAAGAGGATGCCTGGCGTGTGGGATGCTTTGTGGGAAGTGGCGTGGGAAGCATGCAGGCCATGGAGCGGGAGTGTGCCAGACTGGCGGACAGAGGACCCTCCAGAGTCAGCCCTCTATTCGTGCCGTTAATGATATCCAATATGGCGGCGGGCAATGTGAGCATTGCATACGGTTTAAAAGGAAAGAGCCTCAGCGTGACCACAGCCTGTGCCACAGGTACCAATGCCATTGGGGAAGCCTTCCGGGCTATCCAATACGGGGAGCTGGATGTGTGCGTGGCAGGAGGAACCGAGGCTGCAGTTTGCCCTACGGGAATCGCAGGATTTGGAGCGTTGAATGCCCTTTCTGACAGCACGGATCCAAACAGATGTTCTATTCCTTTTGACAAGGACAGGAATGGCTTCATCATGGGTGAGGGCGCTGGCATTGTGATTTTGGAGGAGCTGGCACATGCCAGAGCCAGGGATGCCCACATTTATGGGGAGGTGCTGGGCTATGGCTGCGCCAGCGATGCCTACCATATCACCTCCCCTGCAGAGGATGGTGCAGGAGCGGCCAGGGCTATGCGAAATGCCCTGGAGGATGGGGGCATAGAGCCAGAAGCCCTAGGCTATATCAATGCCCATGGCACAGCCACACAGCTCAATGATCTGTTTGAGACAAGGGCCATTAAGCTGGCATTCGGTGCCCATGCAAAGCACTTAAGAGTCAACTCCACCAAATCCATGATAGGGCATTTGCTGGGGGCTGCAGGAGCGGTGGAATTCATCACCTGTATCAAAGAGATGCAGCAGGGCTTCCTGCACAGAACCGTGGGGCTAAAGGAGACTGAAGGGGAGATGGATCTGGACTATTGCCAGGAGAGCCATGTGGAGCAGGTGCCCTATGCCCTCAGCAACTCTCTGGGCTTTGGAGGGCATAATGCAAGTATTCTTCTGGGCAAGATGTGCGCAAAAGAAAGATAATGTTGTAGTATTAGGCTGAAATGGCTGAAATGGTTGGATAGAAAGGGAAATAGGTTATGTCTTTGTATACGGCGAAGGAGATTATGGAAGTGATTCCCCACAGGTATCCTTTTTTGCTGGTAGATACCATTGAGGAACTGGAGGAGGGAAAGAGAGCATTGGGGCGGAAGTGTGTCAGCATGGGGGAGCCTTATTTTCAGGGGCATTTTCCAGGAAACCCTGTGATGCCAGGGGTGCTGATCCTGGAAGCGCTGGCCCAGGTGGGGGCAGTTGCCATGCTGTCGGCGCCACAGTGGAAAGGGTGCACGGCTTATTTGGCTGGGATAGACAAGGCTAGATTTCGGAAAAAGGTGTTGCCAGGGGATGTGCTGACTTTGGAGACCGAAGTCATAAGGAGCAAGGGCCCCATGGGTGTAAGCCAGGCGGTGGCTACTGTGGATGGCAAAGTGGTAGCCCAGGCGCAGCTCACCTTTACCATAGGGACCCAGGGGAAAGAAGAGGGCGCATCGGAGGGACAGGTATGAAGAGCTTTTGGGGAAAAAGGATATCTGGAAAACAGAACCGTTTGCAGGAAAAGCGGACGCTCTTTTTTGGAACACAGTCAGATGGGAAAAGGGACCTCCGAAAAGACAGGCTAGAGGTGTCCCAGGCAGCAGAAGTGGCTGGACCCCAGAATGCAGCCACTTTGGAGGGGAGAGAGTCCCGGACAGAGCAAAGCACGCAAATGCAAGAGAAGGAAGATTACAGGATCCGCTGCCCGAAGTGTGGGAAAATGGTAAACCGGGACAGAGTGGCGCGATGGGCCAAAGGCTTCGACATGAAAGTGATGCTGTGACCCCTTCCGCCAGGAAGCCGAAGGCGGCGACGAATGGTACTCACTCG
>CANRZC010000186.1 GCA_947644185.1 uncultured Acetatifactor sp. | reverse complement strand
GCCAGACCAGCCTCTACGGTAGGAGAGAGAGGCAGGAAACAAAGATCAGGATTAACAGCGGTATTAGCCAGGTTATCGACTGTTATCATATAACCCATACCCTGCTGAACCATGATTACGGCATTATAGACAAGGCTAAAAGTGGCAATAATATTCATCTGATCTAGATTTCCTGCAAACCATTCCACAAACGTATTTCCTTCTATTTTCTGAATAGACTGTCTGGAGCAGATAAGAGGAAGGCCAATTAAATCTTTGTATGTGACAGCTTTTTTTTCTGCAAGCGGGCTGTCCTTTCTCATAACAACTCCCCATATATCTTTTTCTGGAAGATTGATATAGTTATATTGTGGATATATTGAAAAATCTGCAAAAGGATTACCCAAATATTCACTACCATCTTTACAGCGGAAATGCAGCCGAAATTACAGAACGTCTTGATAAAGGATTGCTTGACTTCGGGCTTCTCATGCAGCCTGCGGACATAACAAAATACAACTACATCAATCTGCCGGAAAAGGATATATGGGGAATTGTAATGCGAAAAGACAGCCCTCTTGCTAAAAAGGATTCCATTACATGTGATGATTTGATTGGGCTTCCTCTCATCTGTTCCAGGCAGTCTATTCAGAAAATGGAGGGGAATACCTTTACAGACTGGTTTGGCGAAAAGCTGGAACAGATGAACATTATTGCGACATTCAGTCTTGTTTATAATGCTGTGTTTATGGTTCAGCAGGGAATGGGATACATGGTGACAGTTGATAACCTTGCAAATACCACCGTCAATCCTGATCTTTGTTTTCGGCCCCTTTCTCCCATAGTGGAGGCTGGTCTGGTTATCGTATGGAAAAAGTATCAGGTATTTTCTGCGCCTGCTGAGAAGCTATTGGAACAATTTCAAAAGCTCTGATAAAACTTAAAATGATGTTTTGAGATGCTCTCAAGGATTGTTGAAAAATGTTGAAAATGCGGGGAAACGATTGACAAATATACGGTTTTCTCGTATAGTTATCTCATTGCGTTTGCATCTGAAAAAGGTCGCATTTTAGCAGCTTATTTGGGCGCCTGGAGGCGCCGCCGCAAAGGAGATGCCGTCATTGAAAAATACCATTATCACGTTAAAGGACATCACCGTCTCTTATGATGGGGAGCAGGTTTTAAATGATTTCAACCTGGAGATACACGACGGAGAGTTTGTCACTCTGCTGGGGCCCTCGGGCTGTGGCAAGACCACTGCCCTGCGCACCATCGCCGGCTTTATCAAGCCGGACAAGGGGGATGTCTTTTTTTATGAAAAAAATATAACAGACCTTCCTCCCCACAAGAGAGAGGTGAACACCATCTTTCAGAAATACGCGCTATTTCCTCACCTGAATGTCTACGAGAACATAGCCTTTGGAATGCGGCTGAAGGGCCGCGGCGAGAAGGAGATCAAACAGACCGTTCAACAGATGCTGGCAAAGGTCAACCTCACCGGATATGCCCATCGGGGGATCAGCCAGCTTTCTGGCGGCCAGCAGCAGCGTGTGGCCATTGCCAGAGCCCTGGCCAATGAACCGAAGGTTCTGCTGCTGGACGAGCCCTTAGGCGCACTGGATTTAAAACTGCGCAAGGATATGCAGGTGGAGCTAAAGAAGCTGCAGCAGGAGACAGGGATTACCTTTGTGTTCGTCACCCATGATCAGGAGGAGGCGCTGTCCATGTCCGATACTGTGGTTGTGATGGATGGAGGCGTGATACAGCAGATTGGCACTCCCACAGATATCTATAACGAGCCCAGGAATGCCTTTGTGGCAGATTTCATCGGGGAGTCCAACATTTTGGATGGAATTATGCTGGAGGATTACTCGGTTAAATTTGCCGGGCACATTTTCCGCTGTCTGGATGGCGGATTTGGACGAAATACGCCTGTGGACGTGGTGATACGGCCGGAGGATATCAAGGTGGTGGAGCCGGACTCCACCCGGATCACCGGGGATGTGACAGCGGTGACCTTTAAAGGTGTGCACTATGAGATCATTGTGGATGTGGCAGGGTTTAAGTGGATGATTCAGTCCACGGAGTGTTGTAATGTAGGCGACCGCATCGGCCTGTCCCTGACCCCCAATGACATTCATGTGATGCATAAGTCAGAATACTCAGGTATGTTCGGAGATTACAGCACTTTCAGCGACGAGATGGGGGAGGATATGGCCATCTCAGAGGAGGCCAATGCCTCTGAAAGAGATCAGGAATCCCAGGAAAACCGGACAGAAGCGGAGGACCCTGCCCATGAAATCTAATTCTAGGCTTCTCTCCGGGCCCTACACAGTCTGGATGACGATCTTTATTGTATTTCCTATGATCCTGGTAGGATATTTTGCCTTTACGGATAAAAGTGGAAGCTTTACCCTGGAAAATATTTTAAGTGTGGGGCAGTATTCCAATGTGTTTTTGCGCTCCATCTGGCTGGGGGCGGTGGCCACAGTGGTTTCCCTGGCCATGGGATATCCCTTGGCGTACATTATTGCCAAAATGAATGCCAAACGCCAGAATGTTATGGTGATGCTGGTGATGCTGCCCATGTGGATGAATTTTTTGCTGCGCACCTATGCATGGATGACCCTTTTAGAGGACAACGGACTGATCAATTCTGCCCTGGCCGCCATAGGTCTGCCGAAAATACATATGATCAACACTGCAGGGGCTGTGGTGCTGGGCATGGTTTACAACTATATTCCCTACATGATTCTGCCGCTGTATTCGGTATTGACCAAAATCGACAAGAGTGTGATAGAAGCTGCCCAGGATCTGGGGGCCAACAGCAGGGAAGTCTTTTTGAAGGTAGTGGTGCCTTTGAGTATGCCTGGGGTGATTTCCGGGGTGACCATGGTATTTGTGCCTGCAGTCAGCACCTTTATCATCTCCAAAATGCTGGGAGGAGGCGGAAACCTGCTCATTGGCGATTTGATTGACATGCAGTTTCTGGGCAGCGCCTATAACCCCAATCTGGGTTCTGCGGTGTCCTTGGTACTGATGGTGATCATCCTGATCTGTATGGGCATCATGAACCAGTTTGACGAGGGAGAGACTGCCGGGGGAGGAATGCTACTATGAAAAGAGCTGGAGCACGCATTTATACCTTTCTGGTTTTTCTGTTTTTGTATGCCCCCATTCTGGTGCTTATCGTGTTTTCGTTTAACGATACGGAGACTGCCAGCCGCACAGTGTGGGGTGGTTTTTCCCTGCGCTGGTATCGGAAGCTTTTTGAGGACAGACTGATCATGGAAGCCCTGCGCAATACGCTGCTGATAGCAGTGGTGTCCGCGGCTGTCTCCACGGTGTTAGGCACCATGGCAGCCATCGGTATCAACTCCATGAAGCATGTGCCCAGGCGCATTATGATGAATATCACCAATCTTCCCATGGTCAATCCTGAGATTGTCACAGGGGTGTCTTTAATGCTATTGTTTGTGTCTGCTGTGAGACTGTTTGGCGGGAAAAGCCTGGGGATGGGCTCCCTTTTTGCAGCCCATATTACCTTCTGCCTGCCCTATGTGATTCTATCCGTGCTGCCAAAGCTGCGCCAGATGGATCCGAATCTGTATGAGGCTGCCCAGGACTTGGGTTGCCCACCGGTGAAAGCTTTTTTTAAGGTGGTACTGCCGGAGATTATGCCGGGTATCGTGACGGGGATGATCATGGCATTCACCCTGTCCATTGATGATTTTGTAATAAGCTACTTTACCAGCGGAACCACCCAGACGCTGCCTATTTATATTTATTCCATGACCCGCAAGCGCATAAGCCCGGAGATCAATGCTTTGTCCACAGTGCTTTTTGGGGTGGTGATGGTGTTGTTGATCATTGTCAATGTCCGCAATGCGAAGGATCAGGGCAGGGAGAAGGAGGGTGGACAGGATTGAAGAAAGAAAGGACGCGAAAAAGGGAGGGTCTTTGGCGGCTGTGCCTGTGCGGCATCCTTTGCCTGGGCATGGCCTGTACTTTGACGCAAAGGGCTTCGGCTGAGGAGAATGGGGCCCCTGACAGGGGGGTCACCATAAATGTCTACAATTGGGGAGAGTATATTGCCAACGGCACGGATGGCTCATTGGACATCAATGAGGAGTTTACAAGGCGCACGGGAATCCGGGTGAATTACACTACCTTTGACAGCAACGAGGCCCTGTACTCGAAGCTGGCCGGAGGCGGCGCAGACTATGATGTAATCATTCCCTCGGACTATATGGTATCAAAGCTGATCCATGAAAATATGCTGGCTGAGCTTGATTTTTCCAATATCCCCAATTATGAATATATTGATGAGACCTTCCGGGATCCTGACTATGATCCGGGCAGCCGCTATTCGGTGCCCTATACCTGGGGACTTGTGGGATTATTTTACAATACGGATTACATTGACGAAGAGATTACGAGCTGGTCTTCACTCTGGAACGATGGCTATGCCGGGAAAATTCTCATGTTCGATAACCCCCGGGATGCTTTTGCCATTGCGCAGTTTTTGCTGGGGCAGTCGTTAAACACCACCGACGAAAAGGATTGGGAGGAGGCGGCCGCTCTATTAAAGCAGCAAAAGCCCCTGGTGCAGGCCTATGTCATGGACAAGATATTTGACAAGATGGAAAGTGCCGAGGCATGGATTGCGCCCTACTATTCCGGGGATGCAGCGATTTTGGTGGAGAACCACGACAATATCCAATTTGTCGTGCCGCAGGAGGGGACCAACTATTTTGTGGATGCCATGTGCATTCCCATTACCTCCAGCCACAAGGCGGAAGCGGAGGAATATATTAATTTCCTCTGCGATCCGGAAATTGCCGGCGCAAATATGGACTATGTGGGATACTCCACGCCGGAGAGCGCCGCAAAAGCCTATATGAGTCCAGAGATGGTGGAAAGCTCTCTCTATTATCCGGATCAGGACACATTGAAACGCACCCAGGTATTTGTGAATCTACCTGAGGATACCGCAAAGCTGGTGGATCGTCTGTGGGCGGAAGCAAAAATGGGAGGCCCTGGGGAATCTGCTGTGCTGGTGGCCATTATATTAGGATTTCTGGGGGTATATATTGGGATTTTGGTCTACAAGAGGCAAAAGCGCAGGCGGGAGCTGGAGTAAGAAGCGCAGGAGAGCTCTCACAGAAAGCGGTGTCTCTTGAAAAGGCAACAGAGCCCTCAAAAAAGCAAAAGAAAAGGACTGAAGAAAAATAAAGCAATTGGTTAAAAATACTTGAAATTCCTGTAAATATATGTTATCACCCGAGTTTGCCACTTGGAGAGACAGAAATGGAGCCCTGATGGACTCCATTTCC
>CANRZC010000185.1 GCA_947644185.1 uncultured Acetatifactor sp. | reverse complement strand
CTGGCAATGCACTATAGCCCACTAAGATACTCGCAAAAAATCCCGCTGTCAGCATCACATAATTCAGGATAGAAAAAATCCGTTCTGGAACACTTTCCTTCACCTTGGTTCCACGCCTTTTCCACGCTTTTACCATAGTCCGTTTCCTCCCATTCTCTTAGATAAAAAGTTGGACAGAAATACCATAATCATACCTACCAGAGACTGGAAAAACCCGATTGCTGTGGCAAAGCTAAATCTTCCCTCCCGCAGTCCCACCTGGTAAGAATAGGTCTCCAGCACCTCTGCCACCTCCTTGTTGGGTGAATTCTGCAGCAGCCAGATCTGCTCGAAGCCGTTTGACAGAATATTTCCCATATTCATAATCAGCATTATGGTCACTGTGCCCAAAATACAGGGAAGTGTAATGTGCAGCAGCCGCTGCCAGCGATTTGCCCCGTCAATCATGGCGGCTTCGTACAGTTGAACATCTATCCCAGCCAGGGCTGCCATGTAAATGACAGTTCCCCAGCCAGCCTCCTTCCAGATACCGGATCCAATGAGCACAGTGCGAAACCATGAGGAGCTGGTGAGGAAATCTATCTTTTCACCTCCCAGCGCGCCAATCAGCTCGTTGACAATACCCTGGGATTTGGAAAGCAGTCCTGTGACCATGGTAATTACAATCACCCAGGAGATAAAGTGGGGCAGATACATAGCTGTCTGCAGTGTCCTCTTGTACTTCTCTGCGCGTATTTCATTCATCAAAAGCGCCAGAATAATAGGAAAGGGAAATCCCCACAGCAGCCTTAACACACTGGTAATAATGGAATTTTTCAATACTCTGAGAAAGTTGGCTGATTGAAACAGGGTCTCAAAATGCTGCAGCCCCACCCATTCCGAGTCCCAGACTCCCTTTGCCAGTGAAAAATCCTTAAATGCAATCTGAAGTCCGTACATGGGCCGAAGTTTAAATAAAAGGATAGAACTCAGCCCAGGAATCATAAAGAGATAGAGCCAGTGGAATCGCCTGAAATGCCGGATCACTGGATTCCCCAGCAGCCTATCAGGTAATCCTGTTTTTGATTGCCGAAGGGGCTTATTTTCTGTCATCTGTTTCCCCGCCTTTCTGTCTATCATTTTCTTATCTCCTGTGATAGCTTTCTGATCCCAAATTCTGTCCTGGATTCTATGAAATGTATTCTACAGTTTCCCTCCTCTTTAGACAATTGCACATTTTCTACTCTTTTTCTCCGAAATCTTCCGTTATTTTTACCCTTATTTTCTATTTTTCCAAATCTATCCTGTTATTTTTACCCTATATCCCACAATTTCTACTTTTAGGCATAAAGTCCCTTCCCCCATATTCTCTCCGAAAAAAAGCTGCCATGTGTCCATCTTTCAATGGCAACATGACAGCATTCTGTTCATACTTCCCATCATGCCGGCGCAGCCGGCACAAGCAATTAATGAACTGGTGCATTCTGTTCACACTTCCACAGTTCTGGCAGCATAGGCGTATTGATCTCCACGCATGCGCCTCCATACCTGCTTCTGCTGATTTTGAACTCGCACATTTCCCCGTATATCAGTCGAAACCTTTGAAGCAGATTGATAATGCCCAAATGTTCCCCCACATAAATATATTCCTGTTCCAGCATGGCATAAATATGCTGAATCGTGGCTTCCTCAAAGCCCACACCATCGTCCTCCACCCTGATCTGCAGGCCCTGCTGCTCATTTGCCTGGATACTCACATGAATGTTCCCACTGGCATTCTGCGGCTGTAGTCCATGGCGAATAGAATTTTCCACAAGGGTCTGGAGAGAGATACAGGGAATCGGCATCTGCTGTGCCTTCGGCGACACATGGTAAAAGCAATGAATCCCAGGGCCATATCGCAGACATTCCAGATCCACAAATTTCTTGGTATATGCAATCTCCTCTTCCACGGAGGTGATATTATTTTTCTGCTCTTTGCCAGTGCTCAAGATATCTGCCAGCAAAAGAATGGATTTGCTGGTGACGCTGTTCTCATCCCCTGTTTCAGCAATTGCGTTCCAATTGATGGCCTGCAGCACATTGTTGAGAAAATGGGGTGTCATTTGCTCCTGGAGTGCTTTGGCCCGGGCGCTTCGAAGGGCCACCACACGCTCTAGCATCTCCTGTTCCAATGTCATATTCTTCTGAAACAGTTCCAGAATGGAGAGCAGCATATACTGTATCTCTCCGTTTTCATCCCCGATGCGTATCTGTTCCGAAGGATTCTCCAAAAGTCGCAGAATTGCTTCAATGGGACGAAACAGCCTGACAGTGGTGCGGTAGGAAAGCCCCACTGCTGCCACAAGTCCCACAAGCAGAATCAGGAGAATCAGCCTTTTCAGGCGGGTATTGCTCTTCTCAAATTCCTCCATGGGCACCATCTGCACGCATTTCCAGCCAAACTGGTTCATGGGCATCCAGAACATCCTCATGGTCTGCCCTTCCACCTCCGCAGTCATGGCAGAGACTTCTTCCTCCGCAGAAAGGACTACATATTCATCGTCCATCTGTCCAGAAGTATCCATTATCACCCGATTATTCTTGTCTACAATCAGATAAGCCCCCTGAAAACGGTCATGTTCATCTGTAATATAGCTGATCAGCTTCTCCACATCCATGCTGGCAGAGACAAACCCCTTCTGCTTCCCCATATTCTGCCCCCAATAGATGGTAATGACACGTTTGGGCGCATTCTCTTCCTCCTGGGAGACAAACCTGGGCTCCGCGAACAGGATCTGGCTCCAGTTCTCTCCCACATAGTTCTCAAAGGTTTCCACCAGGGATTTGTCCACAAGCCGTTCCCCGGACTGGGCCTTATGCGGTGTGGAGACAATATAATTCCCCACCTGACTGTACACGTCCACAGAATAAAACAGATTGTCCCGATAGTCTGCAATAATCTGTCTCTGCACAGAATTCACGGTTGATACATAATCATATTTCTGAGGCTCCCTGCGCTCCATCTGAAAAAAGCTGATAAAGCTCTCGTCCGCTGCCTTTTTCTCCAGGCTGTCGCATACTTCCCCCAGCAGTGCCTCCAGCGTAACCATGGTATTGTTGGTGCTTCGCCGCGCTGCAGAGTCCACTTCCCTGATCAGACTTTCTGCGGAAAAATATTGTATCACCCCAATGCACAGCACCAGTGGCAGTACAATACATGCAAACACCTGTATCCAATTTCGGAAAAAAAGCCTTTGAAATTGTCGATTTCGAATTCTGTAAAGGAATTTATGGTTTTTCATGTCCCAAATGGATATCTCCCCTTTGATGTTATCAGGAATTCCGATAGTCCCCCGGTGATTTCCCTGTCACCTTCCGAAACACCTTATAAAAATGTTTCAGATTGTTATATCCCACTTTTTCCGCAATTTCATAGACATACAAATCTGAATGTTTCAGAAGCTCCACTGCCTGTTCCACCCGCATCTCCATGACCAGATCTGTATAGTTTCTCCCTGTCTGCTCCTTGATCAGCCTGCTGATGTAGAACGGATTCAGGAATACTGCCTCCGCAACCGTATTCAGTGTGATATCCTCCCGATAATGGAGCCTGATGTATTCCATCACCTTCTCGATACTGGTGTCCTTTTTTGCCTCTGTCTGTGCACCCATGTAGTCATACAGCAGTCTGACGCAGTTCTCCATCCAGCTCCTTTGTCCTTCCGCCTGCAGGGAGGGCAGCGGGTTCATGCATTTTGCGTATAGCTGGTTCCACTCCATCAGATCCTGCTGCGCCACCTGATCCAGCAGTCTGGTGATGGTATGGATGCATTGTCTCTGGGCAAATGCCACGCCTCCCCGCAGATAATGATTCAGCATGGTATTGGTGAGCTCCATGCCCTGCTCTACATTTTTCTGACACAGATAGGAGTACAGTAGTTTCTTCTGGTCCCGCAACAGCTGCAAATAATCCTTGTCCTGAATCAGATGGCTTTCAGGCACATTTTTCCCCACATTTTCCGCCCAGTGTGCCAGCCCGGCAGGCGAATCCAGCTTCTCAAAGAGAACCACCTGGGCCCTGACAGCCATGAGATTATAGATTGCTTTTACCAGCTCCTGGGGATGATAAATTCCCTGCACGCATGCCTCCTTCTCCCAGAAAACTCCCAGCACTGTCAGCCCTTCCTCCCCAGTATCGCTCCAGGTAATGGGATAATATTCCAGTCTTGTGTCAAAGCATTCCAGAATATGGACAATCTGCTCCTGCAGTTCCTGCCTGCCGTAGCTGTCCAAAAACTCTCTGTACCTGGCATCATTCTGCAATAAGATTTTTACCAGAAATTGCTGTGCCTGTCCCGCCTTGTCCTTTTGCACACGAAGCAGGCGCAGTCTCTCCTCCATCTGCTTTGGATTGTGCAGTGCACCGAAATACGCATCTGTCACAAACTGCTGTTTTTCATAGTTCACCAGCATACTATAATGGTCTCTTCGATTCTGCAGCGCGTCTTCCTGGGCACTCTGTTCATCCAGCTTTACTCTGATATTGCGGAAAACTTCCCGCAGTCTGGAAAGGTCGATGGGCTTTAGCAGATAGTGAGCCACATGATATTCTACTGCTTCCTGGGCATAAGAAAATTCCTTATGCCCGGTCAAAAATACAATCTGTATCGGCAGCTTCTGTTCCGACACCAGACGGGCAATTTCCAGCCCGCTCACCTTTGTCATTCTGATATCTGTCAAAATCACATCCGGGACATTGCTCTTTAAATAGTCCAAAAGGTCTCCGCCATCCGAGAACTCTCCGTCCACCCGAAAACCCAGCTCATTCCACCGCACCATGTTTACTAGCCCACGTCTGGTGGTAAATTCATCCTCTGCTATTACCAGTGAATACATTTCTTTTTGTCCCTTCTGTAATTTTCCCAGCACACATCCCAATCCATATTTGCATTAAATCAATTTTACTACAAACTATATATTTTGTCATTTAGATATTTTCGAGGAACGCTTTGATGGAGATTCCCATCGGCGCATTTTGTGTCGCTCTAGCCTGCGGGGATGCACAGGAGGAAGCCAAGGGAACGCAAAGCCAGGCCAAAAGACAATTTAATTCCCGAAAAATTTTATACAGGTACCCTTGACAAATACTTTGGAATGTGTATAATAACAAATAGAATGTACTGGTACCTGTATAAAGCAAAAGGGAGGACATCATATGGACGATATCTATACAGCTATTTATGAGAAGCTGTCCACATTGCAATGGCTCATGAAACGCCGTCAGATGTTCAGTCAAGCGGAATCTGGGACATTTGCCGATTCAACAAGAGGTCAGGGGCGCATCCTTGCCATGTTGAAAATCCAGCCGGAAATTG
>CANRZC010000184.1 GCA_947644185.1 uncultured Acetatifactor sp. | reverse complement strand
GGCAAGTATTATATAATAATAGAATCCAACCTCTCTTTTTCCGTGCAGGGACAGAGAGGAAAAAGCCTATGGGGTAAGCTATAATTGCAGCAGACAGGAGGATTTGAGAGATGGAATGGATAGAAAGGTTAAATGATGCCATAAACTATATTGAGACGCATTTGACAGAAGACTTAGATATGGAGCAACTAGGGCGGATTGCCTGCTGTTCTTCCTATCATTTTCAGAGGATGTTCACTTATATGGCAGGAGTCCCGCTATCCGAGTATATCCGTCGCAGAAAGATGTCCCTGGCCGCTGTAGATTTGCAGGGAAAGGACATGAAAATCATTGATGTGGCGGGTAAATATGGGTACAGTTCTCCCACCGCATTCAACAGAGCTTTCCAGTCCATCCATGGAATCGCCCCGTCCGCTGTGAAAAATGAAGGGGTGTCTGTCAAATCCTTCCCGCCTATTGTGTTCAAAATTACAGTCAAAGGAGTGGAAGAAATGAATTATCGAATTGAGACAAAGGAAGCATTTCGGATCGTAGGCGTATCTGTGCCCTTGGACAAGGACATTGAGAAAAACTTTGCGGTGATTCCCGCCAAATGGGGAGAGATCTCCGCAAATGGCACATTGCAGCGGCTTATCGGCATGATGGACACACCGCCCATGGGCGTGCTGGGCGTCAGCACCTGCAATGACCCTGAGCCCTGGCGGTACTACATCGCCGTACCCACCTCACAGCCAAAAGGGGAGCTGGAGGAATATACAGTGCCTGCTGCCACCTGGGCCGTGTTTCCTGGGACGGGAACCAATGATTCCATCCAGGAGCTGGAGCAGCGCATTATCACGGAATGGCTGCCCACCTCTGGATATGAATATGGCAATGCTCCAGATGTGGAGGTTTATCTAAACCCGGATCCCCAGAACGCCCAGTATGAGGTGTGGGTGCCTGTGGTGAAAAGATAGGGTTATCTATTGAAAGGAAACAAGGGACTGTGTGGAAATTGTACCAGTCCCTTTTCTGTGCGCAGGCCCGCAATGGGAAGTTTGCTGCCAAGGTAGCATGGGGCCAGGCCACGAGTAAGGGAAAATGCGCTGCTTACTGATATAAATCTTCCAGATCTGTCAAAATCACATTCTCTCGCTGTTTACAGCTAAAACCACTCCTGGAAAAAAAGCCAAACTTATAACAGAATAGACCCACACTCCTGACCTGTTCCAGCTCCTCCCGGATCATCCTGTCCGTCACCGGCTCCTTTCGGAATTTCGCCTCATAGAAGATGTAGCCCTTTGGATCCAGCGTGACAATGTCGAACTCCCCGTTTCTACCGTTTGCTGGGTCATCATAATAGTATTTTCCGATTTTTTCAAAGGACTCCTCCAGTATGCCTGCACGGTTACAGCGAATCAAATATTGGCGGCAGATTTCTTCGAATGCCTGGGGCACATGTTTGGCCTCAAAATCCTCCCAGAGATACCGACTGCAGAAAACCTCCGTATCCATGACATTCATGCGGGAAATATTTCTGAAGATATATTTGTAATAGAACAGGGACAGATTGTCGCTGATGACATATCCTGCTTTTTTCCTGTTATTTTCATCGTTGATGGGCGCTACCTTTTTCACTACATCCATGCGAATCAGCTTATCCAGTACGTCCACCAGAGTAGGCCCACTGGATACATGGGACTGATCCAGGATATCCTTGTACCTGGAAAAGCCCCTTGCCAGCGCCTCAAACACTTCGTTGGCATTGGTAATCCGGGATATCTCGGAGCTTAAGTACATGGACACCTCGTTTTCCAGCCGTGCGCCGGGGGAGGCAATCAGCCGGATAATATTCTCCCGCACCGTCTCCCCTGGAGCGATCAGCCGGTTATAATAGGGAACCCCGCCGAACACGCTGTAAAGCCGCACCTTGTCCTCATCCGAAAATTCCGGATAGAACAGCGATGATTCATAATAATCCATGGGCTTTAGATCGATAGTCAGATCCACCCTACCAAATATTGGGCTCTGCCCGGAAAGCAGTCCCTTCATAGTGTCCACGTAGGAGCCGCAGAGAATCAGCTTCATGGCAGAGAAATCCCTGTTTTGGTCAATCAAAGCCTGCAGGATGCTGTCCATCCCCTTTACATTATCCCGAAGATAGGAATATTCATCCAGAACCAAAATAAGCTTCTCGTCCCAGGCCTTTTCGTAAAGAAATTTCAGCAGTTCTTCCATTCCTTTATAGGCAAGCCGTGGATAGCCGAAGCGTTCCGACACCAGCTCCGACAGGCTTTCCACATTGTTGCCCTCCGAAGTCTGCTTGCACTCAAAATAAATGCTGGGTATCTCTGTCTCCCTCAGACACTGCTTGATTAGCTCACTTTTGCCAATGCGCCTTCTGCCAAAAATCAGAATCGTCTCCTGGTTCTCAGTACGAAGCATTTTGTGAATCTGATTTTTTTGTCTCTCTCGCCCATAAAATTTCATTCGGCCACCTCCGACTCGGTTGCTATCGAACAAAATTATTATAAGTGGAGAAGACGTTGCTGTCAAGGCTTTGCGGTGATTTATTTTATAATGTCGTTCCCCCTGCTATTTTCTGGGCAATCAGTGTATCCATACAATGCTTGTGGGGCACACCGCCGCTGTTGCAATCGAAGACCTCTTCCCTGCATGTTTGGAACAGCCAGTCATGGTAATAGCCAAACAGCTCCCCGGAATACCAGGGATGACGCAGCTTCTCATCCTCTGGATTGTTCCACGCCCTAGTGACAAAAGGCTTTTTGACAAATACATTCAGAGCGTTGATACCCCCGTCTACTGTATGGGCCTTCAAGCTGTCACAGAGCTCCTGCCGGCTGGGCTTAGGAATGAAATGGAGCATGCCGCTGCTGAAAATCACATGATATTCCTGATCTGGCTGGTAATCCAGAATGTCCGCCTTGAAGAACCTGACGTCCACATGATTGTGCTCCGCCAGGCGTTTCCCCTTTTCAATTCCCTGCCAGGATATGTCAAAGGCTGTCACAGAATAGCCGCATTTTGCCAGAAACACAGCGTCCTTTCCCTCCCCACAGCCCATGTCCAGTACCCGGTAGGGCTTTATAGGTGGGAGAAGCTTCATGATCTCATAGCAGATGCGATTGGGCGCAAGCCCCCAATAGTAGTCCTCTGTATCATAGCGTTTGTCATAATCTGTCACCACACTTCGGTACCCCAGCAGGGCATCTACAGTGGTGTGGAGAGCTGCCGCCAGCCTTGGAAGCATTTCGATGTCCGGGTAGGCAGTGCTATTCTCCCACTTTGAGACTGCCTGAAAGGAAATGTTCAGAGATTTCGCCAGCTGGTTCTGGGTCAAACCTAACTCCCTGCGCCTTTTGCTTATGACTTCACCTGTTTTCAAGTGTTCCATGTGTGCCACCTTTCTCCTGTGAGGATCCCTTCCCTCAGGTACCTCATTATCTTAACGTAGGAATGCCCAGAGCGCAATAACGCGGAAAGAGAGTCCGGGCAGAGAATTCATCCAACAGTTGAATGTCTGGGAGCGCTTGACACTGCAAAAGCCCCATAGTATACTGAAAATAGCTTTATTTTACAACATTTTAGCATATATGGAGGTGCAAGAACATGCCAAATGCATATTTTACCATTCAAAAGCCGGCCAATGATCCCTTCAAGGGATATCTGCCCGGCAGCCCTGAGCGCGCCGCCCTGAAAGCGGAGCTGGCAAGGCAATCCGCCCAGGTTGTGAAAATCCCCCTGATCATAGGCGGTAAGGAGGTCTGGACAGAAGAGACCATACAGGTTACCATTCCCCACGACCATCATCATGTCATCGCAGAGTGCTGTATGGCTGGGGAAAAGGAGCTGAAGATGGCCATCGATGCTGCTTTGGCGGCAAAGGACGCCTGGGAGTCCATGCCCTGGGAGCACCGGTCCGCTATCTTCCTGAAAGCTGCTGACCAGATCACTGGCTCTTACCGTCAGGTGCTGAACGCCTCCACCATGCTGGGCCAATCCAAAACCGTATTTCAGGCAGAGATCGACATTGCCGAGCTGGCTGACTTCCTGCGCTTCGGCGTGTGGGCAGCACAGGAAATCTTTCAGGATCAGCCTGCCAGCAGTGATGGCATCTGGAATAGACAGGATTATCGACCTTTAGACGGCTTTATCTGTGCCATCTCTCCCTTTAACTTTACCTCCATCGGCGGCAACCTTCCCACAGCTCCTGCCATTGTAGGAAACGTAGCCCTGTGGAAGCCCAGCCGCACAGCAGTGCTGTCCAACTATTACTACATGAAGCTGCTGCAATGGTGTGGCCTGCCCGCTGGCGTCATCAACTTCGTACCCTGCACTGGCGGCGATATGAGCAAATATGTGGTAAGCCACCCGAAGATGGCAGGCTTCCATTTCACCGGCTCCACCGGCGTCTTCCAGAGTGTGTGGAAGCAGGTGGGCGAGAACATTGCTGCTTACGCCAACTATCCCAGACTGGTGGGCGAGACTGGTGGCAAGGACTTTATCTTCGCCCACAATACCGCTGACATTGAGCCTTTGGTGGCAGCCATTGTCCGAGGCTCCTTTGAGTACCAGGGTCAGAAATGCTCTGCCTGCTCCCGTGCTTTTGTGCCTGCCAGCATTTGGCCAGTGGTGGAGAAGCGCTTAAAGGAACAGACCGCCACCCTGAAGGTAGGAGATGTACAGGAGTTCGACACCTTTATGGCCGCAGTCATCGACAAGGCTTCCTTTGAGACCTGCAAAGGGTACATAGACAGAGCCGCTGCCTCGCCGGACTGCGAGTTCGTGGCAGGAGGCACCTATGACGACAGCAAGGGCTGGTTCGTGCAGCCTACCATCATCCGTTGCAAGACACCTACCTACGAATCCATGGTGAAGGAGATCTTCGGACCCATTGTCTCCATCTATGTCTATGAGGATGACAAATTGGACCAGACCCTGGAGATCTGTGACAGCGCTTCCCCCTATGCCCTTACAGGTGCTATCTTCGCCCAGGACAGGGAGGTTATCGTGAAAATGGAAAAGGCGCTGCGCAATGCCTCCGGCAACTTCTACATCAACGACAAGTGCACCGGGGCAGTGGTAGGACAGCAGCCCTTTGGCGGCGCAAGGGCTTCTGGCACCAATGACAAGGCGGGCACTGCCTTGAATATCATCCGCTGGGTAAGCCCTCATACAGTAAAAGAGAGCTTCAGCCCCTCCAGCGCCATTGCTTATCCTTATATGACGGAGGCGTAGGCATTTCGGTGCGGGGGCCGCATGGAATTTTCTCCCAAAACACAGCAGTCAGGAAGCATCGTTACAAGATGGCTTCCTGCCTGTTAGTAATAGAATTCTGC
>CANRZC010000183.1 GCA_947644185.1 uncultured Acetatifactor sp. | reverse complement strand
GTAGTAGTTGCTGTCGTTGTTGTTGTCGTTGCAGAAGTAGTATCGCTTGATGTTTAAGCGAATGATAGTACAACCAATCTATGATGTCAACAGAGAAGAAGGAGGGTGTTAAAAATGTCCATTGACACAAAGCGTATCATTATCTTGGGAGTGATAGCCGTAGTCGCCTTTGTGCTTGGCAGGCTGGCTGTCCGGGCGGTTATGAACCTACTTTTGGGAGGCACGCTGTTTGGAGGTAATTTCCTATGAAATCAGAAAAAAGGAGAGGCAAAGGAATGTTTGTATTGAGCTCTATAGTAGTGTTTATGGCATTTTTCGGGATTGGAGTGGCCTCAAAGTTTCTGATTGTACCCTCATGGTCGAAGGACTACAGTGTGGAATGGAGCGATGAAATCGGAACCCTGAAGCAGGATCTTGCTTACGGGGAAGGGGAGGCGAACAAATTCGATCTGTATCTGCCAAAGGATGGTTCAAGGGAAACTTATGGCCTTGTGGTGTATCTGCATGCAGGTGGCTTTACCAGTGGCGATAAAGTTGGAGACCGGGAAATGCTCTCATGGCTTTGCAGCAAGGGCTATGTGGGAGCCGGAATCAATTATACCCTTTTTGCGGAATTGAACGGCGTCTCCAATGGCGCAAGTGTCTCCACACAGGCTGATGAGATAAAGGCTGCGATTCCGAAAGTGATCGAAGCCGCCGAAGCGGAAGGATATCCTATTGATAAGATGGCGGTTGCGGGCGGTTCTGCCGGTCATGCGCTTGCCATGATTTATGCCTACCGGGATGGGGCCGAAGCTCCTGTGCCTGTGGCGCTCACCTTTGGGGCGGTGGGACCGTCCTGCTTCTACCGGGAGGACTGGGACAATTATGGCTTCGATCAGGAGACAGAGGAAAGCTTCCTGGGGGCGGCGGGGATTTTCAGCGCTATGCTGGGAGAGGCGATATCCGTGGAGGAAATCAAGGACGGCTCCTATATTGAGCGGATGAAGCCTATCTGCGCCACAGCATGGATTACGCCGGATGCTCCCCCTACCGTAGTTGCCTATGGAAGGCATGACCGGATTCAGCCCTTTAAGGCATCACTGCGTCTGAAAGAAGCTCTGGAAGAAAACGGTGTGGATTACAAATATTTTGAGCTGCCCCATTCCGGCCACGGCCTCCAGAACGACAATGCCATATCGAAACAATGGTCGGAAGCCATTGAAGAGTACCTGGACAAATATATGCCTGTCAAGTAGGCAATTGTAATTGAGCGCTCACAGCCCTTGCATTTTGAAAAGCGTAGCTATTTCCTCTGAGGACTCCACCATCCCTCTCTGAAACCACACTTCAATCCATCCATACAGAGTGTAGGCTACGAAAGCCTTTGCGTAGGCTTCTGCTGTGGAATGCTCCGGCCTTGGCCCGCAGATCCCGATAATGACATCCTTCAGAAGGTAGATGAGGTGCCTCTCGTTGAGGAGTCTGTAGAAATCCATGTGTTCTTCAAAATGGGCAAAAAGGATCTGAATGAAATCGCTTATGGGCTTATTTTCCTTTTGCTCCTGTTTATCTGTCAGCTGGGAAAATAGCCCATTGAGATACAGCCGTAAAATATCCTCTTTCGCCTCAAAGTTTCGGTAAAAGGATGCCCTGCCCACCTGGGCTGTATCACACAATTCGCTGATGGAAATATGGTCCATCTGCTGATCTCTCAACAGCTCTAAAAGGGCGTTGGTCAGATGCTCTATCACATAGGCGTTACGCCCTTCATTGCTCATGGGTGATACCTTTTTTTCTCTTTGTCTCATTTTTACGCCTCCTATTGACATCTATTGGAATCTGTCTTAATAGCCTAACCAGACCGCGGATTCGTCCCGAATTCTCTGCGGTACATCCGGTAAAAGTGGGCATAACTGTTGAAGCCAGCGTTGGTGCTAGCTTCCAACAGGGACTGCCCTTTTTTGTACAGTTCCTGCGCCAGCAGCAGGCGCTTGTAATTGATATAATGGTTGATGGTATAGCCGGTAATCTTTTTGAAGATGCGGCATAGGTAATATTTATTGATATGAAATTCTTCGGATAGTCCGTCCAATGTCAGGGCTGTGTCAATATGCTCATTGATATAGAACAGCACATCGGTGACATATCGGTCTGCCGCCACCGGGATGGTCAGGGGCTCTTCAATTTGATTCAACAGATATAGAAATTCAAGGAGCACACATTTTGCGATGTGGATAGCGTCCTCCTTTAGATACCTGCTCATCTTCATGAGAAGGGGGTACATTTCCCTGTTTACGATTTTGGCCGGAATCTGACAGTCCATTCCCGGGACCCTGTTTAAGAAGACTTTTTCCAACTCCTCACAGTGATTCTCTCGGAAGAAGCCCAGATAGATATTGATGACAATGCGAGTGTACTTTTCCGGGGAGAGAAAGTAGTTGTGGTGCATCTCCAGCGGGCGGGCGATATAGATATCGTGGGGATGGGAGCGGTAGATATTTCCCTCAATGTGAAACTCCGCGTTGCCTGTGAGAAACAGAACAATCTCATAGCTATCGCTGTGATTGTGCAGTATAAATTCGTCGTCATTATCAGGGGCCTCATCCACAGTGTAAACATAGTCATAACCACAGTGGTGCTGGCGGTCATAAAAAGCGTTGATGGTTTCGGTTATCATTTCAAAGCATCTCCTGAACAGATAGGTCTTCCCCTCTATTTTAAAACAGAATGTCAAGATAGACAATGTTTTTTGCATAAAAGGCAAAGAAAAATTTCTTTTTTCCCTATAGAATAGACATAGCTGATAGGATTTACGGATGATGTATCTGCACGAAGGTGCGCAAAGGAGGGAAATATGGGACAGAATAAGGATGGAATGAACTATGCGCCGAAGGGGAAGCCTGCGCCGGTGGTGGAGCCAGGGAGCTTTTACATCGCAGCGGTAGCATTGGACCACGGGCATATCTATGGAATGTGCAACGGCCTGACGGAAGCCGGGGCAAAAGTGAAATGGGTCTACGA
This sequence comes from uncultured Acetatifactor sp., assembly GCA_947644185.1. Taxonomy (GTDB): domain Bacteria; phylum Bacillota; class Clostridia; order Lachnospirales; family Lachnospiraceae; genus Acetatifactor. Next base: position 2,339 of record CANRZC010000183.1, on the reverse strand, counting down.
CCCAGATCCGGAGAAGGTGGCTGGCTTTCAGCGGGCATTTCCAGAGGCCAGGGCAGCTTCCAGCGAGGAAGAGGTTCTTGCAGACCCAGAGGTAAAGCTGGTGTGCGGGGCTGCGGTCACAAGCGAAAGATGCGCCCTGGGGCTACGGGTCATGGCGGCGGGGAAGGACTACTTTACGGACAAGGCGCCGCTGACTACGCTGGAACAGTTAGAGGCAGCAAAGGAGATGGTGGAACGGACCGGACGCAAGTACATGGTGTATTACAGCGAGAGAATCCATGTGGAGGCTGCAGTGTTCGCAGGACAATTGATCCAGGAGGGAGCCATAGGCACACCGATTCATGTGGACGGCTTTGGCCCTCACAGAATCGGGAATCCGGCAAACCGTCCGGCATGGTTCTTTCAGAGGGAGAAATACGGCGGCATTCTCTGTGACATCGGAAGCCATCAGATAGAGCAATTTCTATACTATTGTGGTGTAAAGGACGCGAAAGTGGCGTACAGCCAGGTGGGGAATTACGGGCATCCCGACTATCCTGAGCTGGAGGACTTTGGGGATGCGGTGCTGGTGGGAGATAACGGCTGTACACAGCATTTTCGGGTGGATTGGTTCACACCGGACGGGCTTTCCACCTGGGGAGACGGTAGGACGTTCATCCAGGGCACAAAGGGCTATATTGAGCTCCGGAAATATGTGAACATCGGAACCGGGGATGGGACCTCGGATCATGTGTTCCTGGTGAATGATGCAGGGGAAAAGCATTTTGAGGTGTCGGGAAAGGTGGGGTATCCGTTCTTCGGACAGCTGATCTTAGACTGTATCAATAGGACGGAGAACGCCATGACCCAGGCCCATGCCTTTAAGGCGGCACAGCTGTGTGTGAAGGCGCAGATGCAGGCAGTGAAGCTTAAGTAGGAAGGCGGAGAGAAAGGCAAGGAGGAGCAGACATGATAAAGATAGCAATCGTAGGAACTGGTAATATTGCTCCGGCACATGTGCAGGGGCTTTTGACCTTCCCGGATAGATGTAGGATTGTGGCATTGTGCGATATCTACCCTGAGAAGGCAGAGAATATGAAGAAGAAGTACGGGCTGGACTGCAGAGTATATGGGGATTTCGGGGATATGCTGGCCTCGGAGGAGGAAATTGGGCTGGTACATATATGCACGCCGCCCTTTACCCATGCGAAGCTTGCCATTCAGGCCATGGATGCAGGCTGTAATGTGCTGGTGGAGAAACCCATGGCCTCCAGCCTGGAGGAATGCGATGCCATGCTGGAGGCACAGAACCGCAATCATGTGACCATGGCCTGTGTGGCACAGAACCGCTTCCGCAACCTGAATTATAAGCTGAAGAAGACGCTGGAGAGCGGCCTTGCAGGGAAGCTATGCTTTGCCCAGGTGGAGTCGGCCTGGTGGAGAGGGCATTGCTACTATGACCTATGGTGGCGGGGAACCTGGGAAAAGGAGGGCGGTGGCCCTACCCTGAACCATGCAGTGCACCATATTGACATGCTGAACTGGCTGGAGGGAAAGCTTCCGGACGCTGTGATGGCCATGATGGCCAATGTGATGCATGACAATGCGGAGGTGGAGGATCTGTCAGCGGCCTGTCTACACTACGGGGACGGGACACTGGCCCAGCTTACCAGCTCCGTGGTGCATCACGGGGAGGAGCAGAGAATTGCTCTGCAGTGTGCGGACGCGAAGCTGTCATCACCCTGGAGCGTGAGGGCAGAGCTTACCCAGGAGAACGGATTTCCCATAGATGGAGGGAATGTGGCGCTGGTGGATAAGCTGAATGCATTTCATGACAGTATCCCAGATCTGGCCTATGAGGGGCATACCGGGGAGATCGATGATGTGTTGTCCGCATTGGAGCAGGGAAGATCTCCCATGATCACAGGGGAGGACGGCAGAAGGACCGTGGAGGTGATCACGGCAATCTATCTATCCTGCTTTGAAGGGAGGAAGGTGCAGCTTCCTATCGATAGCAAGGAGCCCTGTTACAGCTTTCAGGGAATCCTGGACAAGGCAGTGCATTTCTACGAGAAGAGCACATTTGTAGAGAATTTTACCCAGGGGCAGATCAGAACCTGAAAAGCGCAATTGAAAAAGTGTTGCAAACTGATCCAAAGAAGTGTATAATACCCCTAAGATGTCACAGGAAAGGTGGTGAGAAGCATGAAGCAATATGAAGTGCTGAAGGAAAAGGAATTATTTCCCGGCAGCGACGTTGTGCGCAGCTTTGGGTACAAAACAGCAGTCACAGGGACAACTATGCCCATTTTTGGGAAACGGATTGTTTTGTGCGCTGCTCACCATATGACAGGATAATT
>CANRZC010000182.1 GCA_947644185.1 uncultured Acetatifactor sp. | reverse complement strand
TCCTGTATTTATATCAAAAGGCATGCACCAATGCCAGTCTTCTTTATTTTTCTCTTCAATATGATTGTCTCTCCGCTGCTGATGCAGGGGCAGATCCTGGAGGTGGACTATGGTACCTTCATGAAGATGACGGAGGAAAGGAACATCGGGAGAGTTCAGATGGACAGCTCCGAAATCGTCTTCACAGACAAGGAGAATACACAGATCTATACCACAGGTATCATGTATGACCCGGATCTGACCCAGCGCCTCTATGACGCTGGAGCTACCTTTGCCAAAGATATTGAGCGCCCTACCTCACCACTACTTAGTATCTTTCTTTCCGCCGTGCTCCCCATGCTGATCTTTATCCTCCTAGGACAGTATCTGAGCCGGAAGCTGACAGAGAAGGCTGGCGGTCCCAATGCCATGATGTTCGGCATGGGGAAGAGCAATGCAAAGGTCTATGTCCAGTCCACAGAAGGCATCCACTTCGATGACGTGGCCGGGGAGGACGAGGCGAAAGAAAGTCTGGCAGAGATTGTGGATTACCTGCACAATCCTCAAAAATATACGGATGTAGGCGCCTCCATGCCCAAAGGTCTGCTGCTAGTAGGCCCTCCCGGCACTGGCAAGACCATGCTGGCCAAGGCTGTGGCTGGGGAGGCAAATGTGCCTTTCTTCTCCATGTCTGGGTCGGAATTTGTGGAAATGTTCGTAGGCATGGGAGCCTCAAAAGTGCGGGACCTGTTCAAGCAGGCGAAGGAAAAAGCACCCTGCATCGTCTTCATCGATGAGATTGACGCCATCGGCAAGAAGCGTGACGGGCAAGTGGGTGGCAATGACGAGAGAGAGCAGACCTTGAACCAATTGCTTACAGAAATGGATGGCTTCGAGGGCAACAATGGCGTCATCATTCTGGCAGCCACCAATCGACCGGAATCTTTGGATCCTGCGCTCACCAGACCTGGGCGCTTCGACAGGCGGGTACCCGTAGAATTGCCGGACCTGGCGGGCCGGGAAGCCATTCTGAAAGTGCATGCCAGAAAGATCAGGCTGGCTGATGACGTAGATTTCCATGTGATAGCTCGTATGGCCTCTGGCACCTCTGGGGCCGAGCTTGCCAACATTATCAACGAAGCCGCTCTGCGGGCCGTGCGTGACGAACGCACTGTAGTATGTCAGGCTGACCTGGAAGAGAGTATCGAAGTAGTCATCGCTGGATACCAGAAGAAGAACGCCATCCTCTCGGACGGAGAGAAAAAAATAGTAGCTTATCACGAAATCGGCCATGCGCTGGTGGCTGCTATGCAAAGCCATTCCGCTCCCGTACAGAAGATTACCATTATTCCCCGGACCTCCGGCGCGCTGGGGTACACCATGCAGGTGGAGCAAAGTGACAAGGTCCTCATGACCAAACAGGAGATCGAAAATAAGCTTGCCACTTTCACCGGGGGTCGAGCAGCGGAAGAAATTGTATTTGGAGAGATCACCACAGGGGCATCCAACGACATTGAACAGGCCACAAAGCTGGCCAGGGCCATGATCACCCGCTATGGTATGAGTGAGGAATTTGACATGGTGGCCATGGAGACTGTGACCAACCAGTATTTGGGGGGAGATACTTCTCTGGCCTGCTCCGCAGACACCCAGAAGGACATTGATAGGCAGGTGGTAGAGCTGGTAAAGAGGCAACATGAAAGGGCCAGAAAGATATTGACGGAAAACCGCGCGAAACTAGACGAATTGGCGGAATACCTCTATGAAAAGGAGACTATCACCGGCCAGGAGTTCATGGATATTTTGGGTAGGAAAGGAACTGGCAGGAATGTTGATACAGAGATGACTCATCAGGGAAAGGACAGTGTTGAAAAATGAAAAAAGCTTCTGGATTTGTATGGATGGAGTTCGCTGTGGGAGTGTTATTGATTTTGCTGGGGCTCTTTACCTTTTTGCGCCCAGGTAGTCTGCTCACTGGAATCGTGGCCGTATATGGTCTGATTGCAGTGATCACAGGGGTGGAGGACATTCTGATCTATATTAAGCTGGAGAAATACACCGGCTTCGGACCATTGGTATCCCTGATTTCCGGCATCTTAAGTGTGATGTGCGGCTGCATGCTCCTGCTTTACCCTGGCGCTGGCAAGTGGATCATGTCCCTGTTGTTCCCCATCTGGTTCATGGCCCACTGCATTTCCAGGCTGACCCATGGGTACATATTGCGTATGACTGGACGAAAGTTTTTCTACTATTTTTCGCTTATAGTAAACATTGCTGGACTGATTTTGGGCTTCCTGATGTTCTTTCACCCCATGCTCACCTTTATGACCATGCGATTCATGGGGTACGTGGTGGCTGTTTACCTGATTCTGCTGGGCATTGACAGTATTGCGGCGGCATTGGGCAGGAGGGACTCTATGTAAAGACAGAGCCTGTTTTCCTGTGGAGGATAAGAATACCTGGTCGGATTTGTGGTAGTTTTTGGCGGATTCCTGGGAGAAGACAGATGAGAAATGGACTATACTGTACTTAGTATCATTGAGAAAAGCAGGTGTCTGCCAAAAATGGAATCAGGAGGGTTTCAAATGAGTGAGAAGCTGATTTACGACGCAAAGAAAGATCCGCGCTACGCGCAGCCCTTTATCGATGTGGACGAAATGCGTATGCGAAACATGCCAGACGGCAGCAAAGTTCCTTTCCGCTATGTGCATGGGGGATTTCAAGGGACAGATGCTAAATTTGTATTCTGTTTTCCCAGGAAAGAGGATTTCAAGGGCAGATTCTATCAATATCTGTGTCCCTTCCCTGGCCCTGACGAGGAGGTGGCTTCTCTGGCTCGCAGCGGCGAGGATGACACCATAGCCTTCTGCCTGGCCAACGGCGCCTATTTCGTTGAGACTAACATGGAATCTGCCAGCGCTTTTGGCGGCCATCCTCATCCGCACAGAATCTGGCAGTCCAGCGCGGCAGCAGCGGAGTATTCTCGCCAGGTAGCCCGGGAATACTATGGATGCAACAGACCCTACGGCTATGTGTTCGGGGGCAGCGGCGGTGGATATAAGTCCATTGCCTGCATTGAGAATACCAATGCCTGGGACGGTGCATGTCCCTTTGTCATCGGCTCTCCCTATTCCCTGCCCAATACCATTACCCTCCATGTACAGGGGATGCGTACCCTGCGCCATGCAATGGGAAAAATCGTAGATTCCCTGGATGCAGGAGGCAGCGGGGATATGTATCAGGGGCTTACGGAAGATGAGGCGAAGATGTTGCGGGAGATTACCCTGATGGGATTCCCGCCCCTATCCTGGTTTATGGAGGCAGCAGGACGCTGGGATGATGGATCTCTGCCAGTGCTGATGCCTGGTGTCAAACAGCATGATCCCCAATATTTCAAGGATTTCTGGGAAAAACCGGGTTATCTGGGCACAGAGCCAGGCAGTAACGCCATCCGTGACAGATTACAGTTCAAGAGCAGAGTGGTCAGCGTCCATTTGCCTGGTGAGAAAAAGGACGCTGCTGACAGCGGACAGGCCCAGGACACAGAGCAATACTCCAATGGCGTGGACACAGCCTGGAAAAAATCTCTGGTGGACGGTGGTGGAGCATGGATTGAGCTGGAAGAGGTGCCCCAGGGAGATGATTTGTATTTGGCGGGCGTCAATATAGGATTTGAGACCGGTGCAGCGGTGGGAAAGAATATGCTCCTAGGAGAAATCGTAGGTGGTCGCAATACCACTGGAGGCGGCATTACCATAGGCATGTGCTATGGCATGGATGACATGGAATCTGTATTAAAATCCATTCAGCCAGGGGACATACTGACCTTGGACAACTCCGATTACATAGCAGTCCAGTCCTACTATCGTCATCAAGTGCCGCCAGATCCCAGCTTCCATGCATGGGATCAGTTTAGAAAAGAGGATGGAACTCCCGCCATTCCCCAGAGAGATGATATTATGGGACCTGGATTTTGTGGGACAGGAACCGTGCAGGAGGGCACGATTCAAGGGAAGGTTATCCTGACCCAGTCTCTGATGGATGAGTCTACCTGCCCTTGGTGCGGCGATTGGTATCGGAACACGGTAAGGAAGACAAAGGGGAATGAGGATGATTTCCGAATCTATTATTACGAGAGATGTCTTCATGGGGATGTATCCACTCTGGACACTGATATGATTGTGAATTATCTGGGTGGCTTAAAGCAAGCCCTGTTGGATATCAGCGATTGGGTAGAGCGGGGGGTGGAACCCAGAAGCTCCTCTGTCTATGAGATGGAGGGTGGCTGTGTGCACATCGCCAAAACGGCGAAAGAGAGAAAGGGACTGCAGCCTGTGGTGACACTCACAGCAAATGACAGTGTATGCGCTCATGTGAAGGTAGGAGAGCCTGTTACCCTGAAAGCCATGGCCCAGGTCCCGGAGGGTGCGGGAGAGGTGACGGAGATCCAGTTTTCCTTCTCAGACCCTATGTTCGGCACCTATGCAATGCAAGATCCGGGCAATGACTATAAGGATTTTATGGAGAAAGGACGTTCCCAAAGGACAGTGGGCCAATTGGAGACCTATGTCACAGAGGATGGCCTGCAGGCAGGCACCGCTACTGTGACTACCAGCTATCAAAAACCTGGCACCTATTTCGCTACAGCTTTTGTAAAAAGCCAGCGGAATGGAGATAGAAATGAAATCTTCACACAGGTGAAGAATCTTGCCAGAGCAAGAATTATGGTTGAATAGGACTTTTTGATGCTTCGTACAGCTGCCGGTATGCTTCCCGGCGGCTGTTTTCGAAAACCTCTGCCAGACTGGCTGCTATTGATTTATCCGTCAGCCGCTGGGTCAGAAGCGGAGAGAATCGTTTCCCGCCCAATGCAATTGCCTCCTGTATGGCTTCATCGAAGGTCTTCTGTATGCCGCTATATAAATGGGTGGCATAGATCACATTGTCCAGCCAATCCATCAACCCAATGACATCCACCATCTGCCGATAGGGGCATTCCAACCGGACATAAGTCTCTGGATAGCCGCCAGAACCATCATACCAGGTATGGTGACCCAGTGCAATTGCTGCAAAGGACTGGGTGGATGGGTGGGCTGCCAGCCGTTCTCCTCCCAACTGTGTGTGCAGTCTGGCGATTGCGTATTCATCTTCGAACCATTGTCTTGCTATTCGAGAATACAGATAGGTGAAGCTAATGTTGCCAGCATCATGGTACAGACCGCTCTTTTGGGCATAATCCATAATGGCAGCCCTTTTTTGAGGGAAATCTGCAATCTCACGAATGGAATCCATGTCATCAAAGAAATTTGGCTCCTCACTGATAAGAATGGAACAAAAGGCAGCAGCCGTTTTGCCCACAGTACAGGAGTGGACATAGGTCTCTGGCATAAAGCGGATCAGAAGTCGCTGCAGGAAAGTGCCATAGGAGATGCTATTTTTCGTCTCTACGAAAGCGATCAAAA
>CANRZC010000181.1 GCA_947644185.1 uncultured Acetatifactor sp. | reverse complement strand
TAGACAAGGATGGCAGAGAATATCTCTGTGTGACTGCGGATTCTGTGAGTACATGGACCTGCATATCCGATCATGTAGAGCTATATCAGAAATTCCTGCCAGCAACGGAAAACAGCGAAGAGGAAGGTACTCCCTAGAAGGTCTTCAGGCCTTCCCGGAAAGCAATTCCTGTAGGGGTGGCCGCAAGGCCGCCCTTTCCTGTCTCCCGGAGATCCTCTGGCAACATTTTGCCCACACTTCGCATAGCATCAAATACCTCGTCTGGCGGAATCTTGCTGCGGATGCCGGCCCCCACCAGATCCGCGGAGGTGAGAGCGTTTACCGCTCCGATGACATTGCGTTTCACACAGGGGACTTCCACCAGTCCAGCCACTGGATCGCAGGCAAGCCCCAGAAGATTTTTCATGGCCAGGGCTGCAGCATGGGCGATGGCCTCTGCGTCGCCCCCCAATAAAAAGGCAACCCCGCCTGCCGCCATTGCAGAGGCAGCTCCGATTTCCGCCTGGCAGCCGCCGGCAGCTCCGGATACAGATGCCCGTTTCGCAATGATACCGCCGATACCGGCGCTGACATAGAGGGCCTTCACCAGCTCCTCTATGGAATATCCTTTTTCCTCTTCCAGAGAGAGGAATACTGCTGGCAGTACGCCGCAGGAGCCTGCTGTGGGAGCGGCTACGATGCGCCGCATGCAGGCGTTGGATTCTCCCATTTTAACAGCCTTTTCCATGACAAGTCCCAGGAAGGAGCCACAGAGGAGCTTCTCTTTTTGGCGGGCAGCCGCCACCTTTTCTCCGTCTCCGCCTACCAATCCGCTGGCGGAGGAAAGGGAAGGATCATAGGAGCTGTCTGCGTCCCGCATGGCCTGGTACATGGCCTGCATACGGGAAAATGCTTCCTCCTTCGATATCTCCATTTCCCGACAATCATGGTCCCTTACGATTTCCCAGAAGCTTTTGCCGGTTTCCTTTTCTATTGTAATAATTTCCTCAAATGATTGGTACATATAGGGCCTCCATTCTATGTGTATAGCATTGTATGTTCACAGCGCGTCGTCCGATATCTTATCCCTGGGACACAGGGGCTGCCAGCCCCAGATAGGTCACCTTTAAAATGCCCTCCAGATGGGACAGCCAGCGGATAGCTTCCGCAGGTACTTCCTGATCGCATTCCAGCACAATGACAGCATGTCCCCCTTTGGAAGAGCGGTACAGCTGCATGGTAGCGATATTGATGGACTTATGGCTGAGCATTGAGGTAATCTCTGTCACATGCCCGGGCTGATCCAGATTGTTTACTACAAGAGTAGGATAATCGCCAGAGAAATTGGCAGGTAGCCCATCGATCTCTGTGACACGAATGGCGCCGCCACCCACAGAGGCAGCTACAATTTCTATTTTCTTCCCCTCATCGCCGCCTAAAAGTAATTTGACAGAATTGGGGTGCACATCGCCCAAATCTATGCCAGACAGATGGTATTCCATGCCGGCTTCCTGGGCGTAGCGAAAGCTGTCTGGAATCCTGGGATCATCCACAGGAAAGCCCAAAAGACCTGCCACAAGTGCTCTGTCAGTGCCATGCCCTTTGCCAGTGGCAAGGAAAGAGCCGTGGAAGAAGATATGGGCCGTTCTGACAGGGGAACCCAATAGTTTCTGGGAAATATTTCCGATTTTGACAGCTCCCGCTGTGTGAGAGCTGGAAGGGCCTACCATGACAGGGCCAATGATATCGAATGAATTCATAATGTCTGACTCCTTTGCTCCTCTTGTACTCTGATTTTGTTTCCTGTTTTTACTATATATGAATTTCAAAGAAAAAGCAAGAGATGGGAATAATGTGCTTTATAAGATTCCGTATAAATATTTGCCAGGAAAAGGCAAATGTGCTATAATAGGCAGCGGTGAGGGGAGACTATCTGAAAACAGGGATGGATGTGTGGAAAGCAATGGATTTCGGGGGAGAAGCACACAGAAGGGAGCGAGGAAAAATGAGAAGAAAAGAATGGAAAAAGATAGGAATGGCCTTTGTGTCTGCGGCCATGGCGGTATCTATGCTGGCAGGCTGTGGCGGACAGGATGGAGCAGATTCGAAGAGCTCTGGGGAAAGCCAGGAATCCAATGCCGCAGAGGGTGATCAGCTGGCGAAGATTTTAGAGGCTGGCAAGATCATCATCGGCACAGAGGGGACTTATTCTCCCAACAGCTATCATGATGAGAGCGGTGAGCTGGTGGGATTCGACGTGGAGATAGGCAGAAAGATTGCTGAGAAGCTGGGGGTGGAAGCAGAGTTCGTGGAGGCGGAATGGGATTCCCTGTTTACCAGCATGGACTCCGGGCGGATTGACACTGTGATCAACGAGGTGGAGTATTCCGACGAGAGAGCCCTGAAATATGATTTTTCTCAGCCCTACACCTATATTCGCGGGGCTTTGATGGTAAAGGGCGACAATGAGGAGATCAAGAGCTTTGAGGATTTGGACGGCAAAAAGGCTGCTCAGAATCTGACCAGTAGCTGGGGGAAAATGGCAGAAGAGTATGGCGCAGAGCTGGTGGGCGTGGACGCCGTGTCCCAGTGTGTGGATCTGCTGCTGACGGGAAGAGCTGACGCTACACTGAATGTGGAGACTGCCTTTTCCGATTACCTGAAAAAGAATCCTGACGCGGACGTGAAGGTGGTGGCATGGACAGAGGACGTTTCTTCTTCACTTGTCCCTGTGAAAAAGGGAAATGAGGATTTGTTGGAGGCTATCAACAAGGCCATTGACGAGCTGCGGGCTTCGGGAGAGCTCAAAGAGCTGTCTGAGAAGTATTTTGGCATGGATGTCACCAGCCAATAGACACAGGACAATCAATGAACACAGAAAGCAGGCGGTACCATGAATGAACGAGTTTGGCAGCTGATGCTGGATTCTTTCTGGCAGATCCTTTTGCCAGGACTACGAGTCACGATTCCACTTACTTTGATTTCCTTTTCCCTGGGGCTACTTATTGCGCTTATTACCGCAATGGTGCAGGTGGCGAAGATTCCGGTGCTAAAGCAAATCGCAAGGATCTACGTGTGGATCATAAGGGGCACACCGCTTCTGGTGCAGCTTTTCGTTATCTTTTATGGTCTGCCCAGCGTGGGCATTATACTGGATGCCATCCCCTCGGCAATCATTGTATTTTCCTTTAATACAGGCGCTTACGCTTCTGAGACCGTGCGGGCCGCCATTGAAGCGGTACCTGTAGGACAGATAGAGGCGGGGTACTGCGTGGGGATGAATTATCTGCAGATTATGGCAAGGATCGTTTTGCCTCAGGCCATGCGAACCGCTTTTCCGCCTTTGAGCAATTCTCTGATTGGGCTGGTGAAGGACACGTCCCTGGCAGCTAATATTACAGTGGCGGAAATGTTCTTGGCGGGACAGCGCATAGCAGCCCGAAGCTTTGAAGTCATGGCCATATACTGTGAGGTGGCTTTTGTCTATCTGCTGTTTTGTACAGTTCTGACAATGCTCCAGAGCTACTGTGAGAAGCGGCTGAAGACCTATTGAGCCCATAAACTGTGAGACCCAATCTATTGGAGTGTGAGGATCATGCTGGAAGTAAAAGGGATAGAGAAATCTTTTCAAGACATAAAAGTCTTAAAAGGGGTGGATATGAAAGTGGACAAAGGAGACGTGGTGGCAATCATTGGCCCCAGCGGCTCTGGGAAGACCACGCTCTTACGCTGTATCAATTTTTTGGAGCGGGCGGAGAAGGGGGAGATGATCTTTGACGAAGCCCGCTATCAGCTGAACAAGGTGACAAAACGAGATATTGCGGGGCTTCGGAAAAAGACTTCCTTTGTATTCCAGAATTACAATCTGTTCCGCAACAAGACCGCTCTCCAGAATGTGACAGAGGGATTGGTGGTGGCCCGTAAAGTTCCCAGAGACCAGGCAAAGACTGCAGGGCTCCAGGCCTTAGAAAAGGTGGGCATGGCGGATCGGGCAGATGCCTATCCCCATCAGCTTTCTGGCGGGCAGCAGCAACGGGTGGCTATCGCCAGAGCCATTGTCTCAGAACCGGAGGTGATTTACTTTGATGAACCTACTTCTGCGCTGGATCCAGAGCTGGTGGGGGAAGTGCTGAATGTGATGCGGAATCTGGCAGCTGAGGGCAGGACTATGGTGATTGTGACCCATGAGATGCAGTTTGCAAGGCATGTGGCGAACCATGTGATTTTCATGGATGAGGGAGTGATTGTGGAGGAAGGGCCACCCCAGGAAGTCTTTGAAGCGCCAAAAGAAGAGCGGACAAAGCGCTTTCTGGCCACAGTGCGAGAGGGGTTTGGAGCTGACGGCTGACTATTGCATTTTGTGTATCTGTGTGCTATGATTCTTGATAGCAGATGAAAGTATTTATCATAAGAAGAAATCCGACCAGGTTTCCAGAAGATTCCAAACCGCCGGATAACAGAACAAAAAGATGCCCGTGAGGCAGAAAGGAAGTAAATGAAAAATGAAGCAGGGTTTTGATGACATTATGGCAAGAGTCAAGAAGTGCAGCAAGAAGATTGTGTCCGTGTCTGTGGCACAGGATTCCGCTGTACTGGAGGCTGTGAAGGAGGCGAAGGCCAGAGGAATTGCTGACGCGATTTTGGTGGGGGACGAAAGCAAGATTCGCCAGATAGCGGCGGAAATTGGAATGGATCTGACGGATTATGAGATCATCGATGAGCCGGATATGATAGCAGCTTCTCTGAAGGCTGTGAAATTAGCCCATGAGGGCAAGGCAGACATGTATATGAAGGGAATCATTGACACAAAGGATTTCCTCAAGAGCGTGCTGGACAAAGAGGTGGGCCTGCGCACAGGGAAGCCCCTGTCCCATGTGGCGGTATTCGAGGTTCCCACCATTGACAGACTGCTGTTTTTGACGGATGTGGCTTTTATGACCTATCCTACATTGGAGGACAAGGCTCATATCATACAGAATACCATTCCTGTCTGCAATGCCTGTGGGATTGACATGCCAAAGGTAGCGCCCTTGGCGGCAGTGGAAGTAGTGAATCCGAAGATGCCTGCCACTGTGGAGGCAGCGGAGCTGACAAAGATGTGCCAGGAGGGGCAGATACCCGGATGTATTATCGATGGACCCCTGTCTCTGGACTTGGCAATCGATCCGGAGGCTGCAAAGCACAAAGGAGCCACCCATAGAAAGATCCAGGGAGATGCAGATGTGCTGCTTTTCCCGGACATCCATGCGGGCAACCTGGTATACAAGGCCATCGTACATATGGTGAACATGAAGAATGGCTGTATTTTGACCGGCACAAAGGTGCCTGTTATCTTAACCAGCCGTTCGGATACCTTTGAGACCAAGGTGAATTCCATTGCCCTGGCTGCTGTGGTATCTGAGGAGCTTCAGAAAAAAGCCTGAGGGAAATCACTGTAGATAGCTGTCATAGCACAGCCAGAAT
>CANRZC010000180.1 GCA_947644185.1 uncultured Acetatifactor sp. | reverse complement strand
GTAGTATCTTTATGGACGCTTCTGAAAAAGAAGCTTCGATTGTAGGGGAAGGATTTCTTTACAAATTTTTAGAGAGTGGCGTGTTAAAGGACCGCTTTTGTGTATTGACCGACAAGCGCCTGTATGTCAGGGGATGGTATCTCCACAATACAGACGGAGCCTATCGAATCCGAAAGGGAGAGTACACCATTGACGTAGACGAGATTATTTGCTCTGGCTTTTCCACTGCTAGGTTTGGTGGTCTCTTTATACTGGAGCTATTATTGGCAATCTTCCTGTGCGTGTCAGCAGGCTTTTTTCTCCACTTTGTAGAGATAGTAGATAACGTTTATTTCGGAACAGATTCCATCATTTGGGCTTGTTCTATCCTGTTGGCAATCAGTTTTGTAGCCGTGCCAATATACTTCTACGTCTGTCCTCAGAAAATATTTGTCATCGAATATGGCGGTGGCCGGATTGCTTTTCTATCCTACGAATATTTGGATGATGATTTTCGGAGATTTCAGCGGGATCTGTACAGGGTAAAGGACGCTTTCACATCAGCTTCCCGCTGCCATGAGATGCATTTGGTACCTATTGTACCAGAAGAAGCGGAAGAAAAGAAATATGGCAAAGAAGGAAATATGGAAAAAAATGAAAATATTGCTTGACAGTCCGAAAAGTTTGCCGTATACTAATACAAGTGCAAGCGAGTGCTTGTGGGAAATGCGATAGTGGCTCAGTTGGTAGAGCGCCACCTTGCCAAGGTGGAAACCGCGGGTTCGAGTCCCGTCTATCGCTGGTGTAGAAAAGGCCGCAAATCTATGATTTGTGGCCCTTTTCTTGTCTGCATATCACTTTTTCTATACAAAACTTAGTAATATCTTAAAATATCGTCAATCCATCAAAATATTTCGTAAATACGAATGTATTTTACACAATATTACGAATTTTCATAAAACCTATATTCTTCTTGCCAGTCATATAAATTAGTGCTAAACTAAAAGTGTTGTATGAATCTATCACTTATTTAGGAGGGAAATTTCATGAAAAAAGCAAGCAAGATGCTGGCTGTACTGCTGGTCCTCATCATGGCTTTGACCATATGTGGGTGCGGTGGCAATGACAGCGGAAAAGATTTAGTAGGGACCTGGTCTCTGGAGTATGACATGGCAAGTCTCCTGGCTGGAGAATTGGGCGATGATTTCGCAGATTTTAACGCACCACTGCCTATGACTATCTGCTTCGAGTTCAAGGAAGACAAGACCTTTACCATGTACGGCGAGTCCGAATCTTTCAAAGCCAGTTTCAACACCTGGCTGGATGAGTTCCTGACCTTCAGCACAGACATGCTCTATACCCAGTTCTCTGAGAGTGGTATGAGCAAGGAAGATGCCGACGCGGCTTTCGAAGAACAGTATGGCATGAGCATTTCTGATTTTATGCGCCAGAGCGTGGAAGAGTCCATGGATTTGGATGCTCTGTTGGACGAAATGACCACCACAGGCAAATATGAGACTTCTGGCAATAAGCTCTATATGGCAGAAGAGGGAGAAGACATTGACAAGAATGCTTACGATGTGTTCACCGTAAGCGGGGATACCCTGAAGCTGGAGCTTCCTTCCGGTGCTGACCCCAGCGAGGGAGAGATTCTTCCCGGACTGCAGTATCCTCTGGAGTTCAAGAAGGCAAACTAATCCTATGGGGCTTCACAGTGATTACTTGTGAACCCTGCCTCGATTCCATATCTTGGAAGGCTGAGCCTTGGGCGTGGAACTGCGAAACAGCAGTTTGCCCAAGGCTTTTTTGTTAAAGGGAAACAGGGGCCAGAGATAGCTAAAACCCCCAAAAGTTGGGGTAGTGGCAATGGAGATCAGCGTCAATGCCAGACAGGCCAAAAAGCCGCCCAGGCCGAAAAAGCCGGTACCCCCTATCAGCAGAATCCGGTAAAGTCGAATCCCGTCGCTAAACTCGGTATCCGCGATGGCCAGGGATGCCAGCAATGTGACTGCCGCATAAAACAGTACATCTGCAGAGGCCCAATTCAGGCTCACCGCAATGTCGCCTATGAGCAATCCCCCCACAATAGAAAGGGAACCCGAAAATTTTCCAGAGCTTAAAGAAGATGAATATTTAAACAAATCCAGCAAAAATTCCACAGCCAAAATGTAGAAAAACAGGCGTTCTCTGGTCAGCCCATTGTCCAAAAGTAGTCCCCAGCCTCTGGCTGACTCTGGGAAATACGCTATAATCAGCAGAAATAGTGGCATTAGCAGTAAGCTTACCGGAATACATAGAAAACGCACCAGCCTAAAATATGTGCCTACAGAGGGACTTTTATAATAGTCCTCCGGGCTCTGGGTAAACTGAAAGATTGTACAGGGAAAAATCAGTACCTGGGGAGAATTGTCCACCAAAATCAGAATATGCCCTTCCATCAGATAACTGCAGGCCACATCGGGTCGCTCTGTCATACGGATGCTGGGCAGCGGATTCCACCAGTGCTTGTGCACCAGAAGCTCCTCCAAGCTTTTTGCCCCCATGGTCAGAGAAGTGACTTGCAGGGCACGGAGCCTTTGCAGGAGCATATCCAGCAGCTCTTTGTTTACAGAATTCTGAATATATGCAACTGCCACATCGGTCTTGCTCTCTTCTCCCACACAGTGCATGGAAAACACAAGCCCCTCTGCGCGAACTCTGCGGCGTATCAGGTTTGCATTGAACAGCAATGTCTCCACAAAGCCGTCTCTGGCCCCCTTTGTCACTGGCTCCAGATCTGGCTCTGCGATTCCCCTGGCAGGATACGTGCGGGCATCTATCAGGATAGCCTGGGAATAACCCTCTATCAGCAGCACAGCCGGGCCGCTGAGAACATTCCGAAAGATATCCTCCCAAGCGCTGCAAAGGGATGCCTGGGCATACCCTAGCTTTCCATCTAAATATCGCACAATATCATTTACTTTATCGTCTCTCATATAGGAGGCATCCTGCAAATCAGAAAAAATTTGCTGTAGGACTTCTGTCTTGCAGAACCCGTTCAGACCTAGAAAAAAAGCTGGCGTCTCCCCCAGATACAAATGTCTCGTCATAAAGTCAAAGCTCTCTCTAATTGGCAAATGTTCTTCGATATAGCGGATGTTCTCATCCAGAGCAGTGGATAATGCCATAGTGTTCTTTTCCTTTCAGAAAAAATGGTTTCATCCTCTTCATTTTTTCCATCTTTCTATGGCTTATTCTCATTTTATAAAGTTTTTGGAGTTGTAGGAAATAATAGAATTTATAGGAGAATTATGTAGGACGAAGGGGATTTCCAATAAAAGAACTCCTGCTTCGTCCTTTCATGCCCTGCATAAGGTCCTGTTCCAGGTCACCAGAAAAGCCACACCACCCCAAGTCCCACCAGCAGCGCCCCGGAGACTGGCTCTGCCGCACATCCTGCTAGCTGCAGTCCGTGACAGCCTCCCAAGCGGTTGCCCCCTGCTAAGAACAGCACAGAACATATGAATGTGGCAATGGCAGCTGGCACCAATGGCAAACCCGCCAGGCTGGCACTCAGGCCCGCACTCAGGTTATTCAGAGACAATGTCAGGCTTAAGGTAAACACCTCCGGCAGCTTCAGTGACAGTGCCGGCTCCTGGTCCTCCCTTTCCAAAGGCCCCTGTGGCATTACGCTGGAGCTTTGAAAAAGCCCGATGGTCCACCTGACAATATAGTAAAGCCCAAGAAGGATCAGAACCAGGCTTCCCGCATATGTGCCCACCGCCTCTGGCAAAAGCGCTGCCAATCGATGTCCCAGCCCCACAGAAAAACAAGTTCCCAGCAGAGTCACCAGGCTGATGGCTAAATTCTGCCAGAGCCGAATGCGCACTCTGCGAATGCCGTAGCTAATACCTACCAGCAGCGCATCCAGGCTTGCCGAAATTCCAAACAGGAGAGAAGCGATCAGCATAAGGAATCTCCTGCCTCATAAAAGTCTCTCTTTACTATATTCGGAATCTGGAAAAAGGGTGTGCTGTTTACTGTTTCCCGGCTGCGGCTTCTTCAATCAGCTGTACAATGGTCCCAATAGAATCCATCTGTCCGCTTTCATTCATGGCATCTCGGAAGGTCTGCCGGGAGAAATAGAGTTCGTGGACTTTGTCTACCAGTAGCTCCGTGGTAAGCTCCTCCTCATGAATTACAATAGAAAAGCCCTGAGCTTCAAAAGATTTGGCGTTGAGAAGCTGGTCTCCTCTGCTGCTGGAAGCCGGAAGCGGGATCAGGATGTTGGGCTTCTTCAGCGCCAGCAGCTCGCAGATGGCATTTGCTCCAGCCCGGGAAATCACAATATCCGCCATGGCGAACAAGTTCTTGAGCTCCGCTTTGATATACTCAAATTGCTTGTATCCAGGTGTATTCAGAAGTAAGTTATCCACCTTATCCTTGCCACATAAATGGACAATCTGGAAATCACCCAGCAAGCTGGGCAATGCTTCCCGGACAGCCTTATTCACATTGGCAGCTCCCTGACTGCCGCCAATCACCATAATCACAGGCGTATTGGCATGGAACCCGCACAAATCCAACCCGGCTAATTTATTGCCCTGGGCCAGCTCCGCCCGTATGGGAGAACCTGTCAGCACAGCCTTGTCCTCAGGCAGCATCTTCAAGGTCTCTGGAAAATTACAGCAGACCTTCTGGGCCACGGGAATACAGATCTTGTTGGCAAGCCCTGGGGTCATATCCGACTCATGGATGATGCAGGGAATGCCTAGAGACGCTGCAGCCCGGATCACAGGCACGGACACAAATCCCCCCTTCGAGAAGACTACATCCGGCTGATATTCCTTCAGAAATTTCCTGGCCTCAGAAAAGCCCTTAACCACCCGAAAGGGGTCTGTCAAGTTCTTCAGATCAAAATACCGTCTAAACTTTCCTGTAGAAATACCCACATAGGGCAGCTCAAAGTCTCCGATAAGCTTCTTCTCAATACCATCGTAGGAACCCATATAAGTGATTTCATACCCTGCCTCCTGCAGAGCTGGAAGCAATGCAATATTGGGAGTAACGTGGCCCGCGGTACCCCCTCCAGTCAAAACTATTTTTTTCATAGTGGTTGCCTTTCAGAATCAGGATTGAATCATTTCTTCCAAAGCCAAAGCCAGCTGATCAGGGCAAGAGGTAGGCTTCATGCCGCAGCGGATTCCTTTCAGACGGGCAATGGCCTCCTGGGGCTTCATCCCCTTTACCAGTGCACTTACACCCTGGAGATTGCCGTGACAGCCTCCCATGAACTTTACAGAGTCAATAAGGCCATCCTTCAGCTCAATGTCAATCTGCTGGGAGCAGGTTCCATGTGTCTTGTATTTCAATGAATCCATTTCTTTCCTCTCCTTACGTTTCTTATTAAAGTACATTCTAGCAGATTTTCTCTTATTCTGCAATCGCTTTTTGCGCCTGTCCTCCCTGAAAAATAGCTGTGTGAAATGAAAAGTTAAATTCCACTTCAGGGGGGTATAAGTAGACTTTAGTTT
>CANRZC010000179.1 GCA_947644185.1 uncultured Acetatifactor sp. | reverse complement strand
TGACGCTGATATCACATTGACCTCCCTTTACCGCGATAAGGACGTGCAATATGAGGTAGTCTATATAAAGTGACAAAAAGTAGTTGCTTTTTTGCCAGGGCTGTGTTAAGATAAATAAAGTTTGGACGTAAGATCTGGTTTTCCGAGGAGAAAAGAGCCTGTGGTGAGGGCTGGGAAAACTGTAGGAGGTGTGGGACAGTTGGGAGTTTTGAAGATTATTTTGACCGTTCTTTTTATTTTCATATGCATAGCGCTTGTTGTGTTGGTATTGATGCAGGAAGGCAAGTCAGCAGGACTTGGAGCTATCAGCGGAGCAGCCGAGACCTATTGGGGCAAGAATAAGGGACGCTCTATGGAGGGACTATTGGTAAAGCTTACAAAGATATTGGCTGCATTGTTCATGATTCTTGCAGTGATACTGAATCTGAATGTATTTTGAGATACGAAAATGAGACACTCTTGCGGAGATTGCAAGGGTGTTTTCTTTTTGCGCAGGCATGTGAATAAGGTGGATTCAAAACGATGGGGTAAAGTATGAGTGATAAAAGACAAAATGCATCCTGGGAGGCCAGGAAGAAAATTATCTGTGAGCTGGTGGAGGATTCCATCTATGTACCTATGAAGGAGAAGGAGCTGGCTGCATTCATGCAGGTGGCAAAAGAGGACAGGGAGGAGTTTAGGGCAATTTTAAAGGAGCTTCTGGAGGAGGGCAAGCTGTCGCTGACCCCCAGAGCAAAGTATGTGAAGGGAAAGGGCCGCGCTCTCACAGGGACCTTTATCAGCCATCCAAAGGGCTATGGCTTTGTGGAGATAGAAGGCAGAGTGGAGGATCTCTATATTCCAGAGGGCAAGACAGGCGGCGCCTTCCACAAAGACACTGTGGAGGTAGCACTGCTGCCGGAAACCGAGGGCAAAAGGCAGGAGGCCCAGGTGGTGCGCATTGTGGCCAGGGGCATTACACAGTTAGTAGGGACTTACGATCGGGCCACGGAAAATTATGGTTTTGTGGTTCCAGACAATCACAAATTGCCTCAGGATATCTTTATTCCCAAAATGTATGCCAAAGGGGCCATGAATGGCCACAAGGTAGTAGTAGAGATTACAGTTTATGGAAATGACAGAAAGAGTCCCGAGGGAAAAATTGTGGAGATCCTGGGTCATATCAATGACCCGGGCGTGGATATTATGTCCATTGTCCGAAACTATGAGATCCCAGTGGAATTTTCCGCCAAGATCATGAATCAGGTGGAGCGAGTGTCCCAGGAGGTATCCCAGGCGGACGCAGCAGGCCGCAGGGATCTGCGGGATGTGGTGATGGTTACCATAGACGGCGAGGATGCCAAGGACCTGGACGATGCGGTCAGCGTCAGCTTTGACGGTGAAAGATATCATCTGGGGGTTCACATTGCGGATGTGACCAATTATGTACAGGAGAATTCCGCGCTGGACAGGGAAGCGCTGAAGCGGGGAACCAGTGTGTATCTGGTGGACAGAGTCATTCCCATGCTGCCTCACGCACTGTCCAATGGAATCTGCTCACTGAACGCAGGGGCAGACAGGCTTGCCTTAAGCTGCCTGATGACAGTGGAGCCGGACGGAGAAATTTCGGATTATGAGATATGCGAGTCTGTGATTCAGGTAAATAAGCGCATGTCCTATACTGTGGTAAAGGAACTGCTGGAGGATGCCAGTCTGGTGGAACGGGAAGAAGATTATCTGCAGTACAAAGAGCTGCTTCCCATGTTTCAGGAGATGGAGAAGCTGGCAGAGATTTTGCGAAGGAAACGTCAGGCCAGGGGCTCCATCGATTTTGACTTTCCAGAGAGCAAGATCCTACTAGACAAAAAGGGACATCCCACAGATATTAAGCCCTATGAGCGAAATGTAGCTACGGATATCATTGAGGACTTTATGCTGGCTGCAAACGAGACAGTGGCGCAGCACTTCTACTGGATGGAGATGCCTTTTGTGTATCGGGTCCACGATGTGCCGGATGGAGAGCGCATCCAGAAGCTGACGGCATTTATCCACAATTTTGGGCTTTATATGAAAGCAGTAGGAAGGGCTGGACAGAAGACCTCTGGAGAGGAGGTCCACCCAAAGGAGATTCAAAAGCTCCTGGCTAAAATTGCAGGGACCCCGGAGGAAACCATGATCAGCCGTCTGGCGCTTCGCAGTATGAAGCAGGCAAAGTACAGTACGGAATGTACAGGACACTTTGGGCTAGCCTGTACCTACTATTGCCATTTCACATCTCCTATCCGCAGATATCCGGATCTCCAGATTCACCGAATCATCAAGGAACAGCTGCGAGGACGATTGAAGGAGGAGAGGATTGCCCATTATCAGGAGATTCTACCTGAGGTGGCGAAGCATTCCTCTGAGACAGAGCGCCGGGCGGAGGAGGCTGAGCGGGAGACGGACAAGCTGAAAAAGGTGGAGTATATGGAGGAACGGATTGGGGAAGTTTATGAGGGTGTCATTTCTGGCGTTACCAGCTGGGGCATCTATGTGGAGCTGCCCAATACAGTGGAGGGAATGGTACATGTGTCCAAACTACCTGGGGACTATTTCCGCTATGATGAGAGTAGATACGAGATGGTAGGGGATGCCACAGGCATAAGCTACAAGCTGGGCATGCCTGTGAAGATACGGGTAGAAAACTGCGATCGGTTCAATCGAACCATTGATTTTAGTATTGTATAAGTCACAAGTATGTGCGCCGAAGGGCACAAGGGGGTGTAGGGATGGCAAAGGAAAAGGATGCGCAAAAGCTCATCGCCAACAATAAAAAGGCATACCACGAATATTTTATCGATGAGACCTACGAGGCTGGCATAGCGCTCCATGGCACAGAGGTAAAATCCATGCGCATGGGCAAATGCAGTATCAAGGAATCCTTTATTCGGATCGAGAACGGAGAAGTGTTCGTCTATGGCATGCATGTGAGCCCTTACGAAAAGGGGAATATTTTCAACAAGGATCCTCTGCGGGTAAAAAAGCTCCTGCTGCACAAAGCGGAGATCAATAAGCTGGCAGGAAGGGTGGCGGAGAAGGGCTATACCCTGGTGCCCCTTCAGGTCTATTTTAAAAACGGAAAGGTCAAGACCCAGATAGGCCTGGCCCGAGGCAAAAAGCTCTATGACAAGCGGGAATCCATTGCCAAAAAGGACCAGCGCCGGGAGATGGAGAGGGAGTTTAAGACTAGGAATCTGTGAAAGGGCAAAGAGCTATGACAAAGGAAAGCCGGGGGCATATATGGTTCTGGATAGGACTTGTGCCAGTCCTTTTTTCTGTGATACCATACCTGATACTGGGGCAGGATGCCATATATACCTACCATGACCAGCTTGACGGAGAAATGATTGCGTATATTTTGCAGGCAAGGCATTTCCTTTCAGGAGATATTCTCCCTGAATTTATGGGAGGGATGGGGAAGACTGCCCTTACGATGCCAGCTCCTGCTGGGGTGATACTTTTCTTGGGGGGGTACTATGCCACTGCGCTGCTGATTTTACAGTTGATGGGAAAAATCGTGGGCTTTGTAGGCATGTATCTGCTGGCCAGGGATGCCGGGGGTATTTCCTGGATTGCAGCTATGGTGGGTGTATTATATAGCTTTCTTCCATTTATGCCTGTCTATGGGCTGACCCAGTATGGAATTCCGCTTTTAATATGGTGCTTTCTGCAGCTGCAGCGGAATAAGCATGTGGTGCTGTCCTATTGTTATGTGGCGCTGTTTGCGTTCATGTCTTCACTGGTATTGGCGGGATTTGGACTTCTTGGAATGGGCATCATCTTTCTGGGATATCAGGTATGGCGCTGTAGGACAAAAAGGGCAGAAAGGGGAGAATTCTTGCGGCCCGGGGCAGCATGGCTACTATTGACGAGCATTTATGTGGCGGAGAATTTCAGGCTTTTGACTCAGATATTGGCAGGAGGAGAGATTTCCCATAAGGCGGAATGCAGCCTGCATGCAGAGCCTTTCTGGGGTGGCTTTTTGCACAAGCTCCTAGAGGGAGCAGATTATTACCAGGGATATCAGGGGCTCCTGGCGATCTGTGTCCCTGTGGCGGTAGTCTGCTGTCTAGGTTTTTTCCTTGTCTGGCAGAGACGTCACGTTGAAGAGCTGCAGTGTAAGGAGATCAGGGGAGACCTGAGGCGGATGGGAGTCTGCCTGGGATGTAATGTCCTGCTAACCATTGTGGCAACGCTTTGGAGTACATGGTTTGTGGTAGGAATACGGGCCAGACTGGGTGCTTTGGGCGCCTTTCAGCTGGACAGGGTTATGTGGATGACACCCTGCCTTTGGTATTTGGCATTTGCCTGCGGAATTGCGGTCATTTGGAAGCTGTGGAAAGCTGGCAAGGAAATCGGACTTCGGCTGGTGGCTGGCATCTGCTTGGTATGCCTGTTTTTTGCTGTGGGTGTGACTGGAGTCAAAATATTTATGGCAGGAGACTTAAAATCCAATATACAGAAGCTGCGCAATCCTGACTATGGGCTCTTGAGCTTTCGGGAATATTATGCCATCGGTGTGATGGAGCAGGTGAAGGATTTCTTGGAAGAGCAGACAGGAAAGAGCCAGGCAGAGTACAGAGTGGTAAGTCTGGGCATTGACCCGGCAGCGGCCTTATACCATGGTTTTTATTGCCTGGATGGATACTCAAATAATTATTCACTGGATTACAAGCATCGTTTTCGGGAAGTGATTGCACCGGAACTGGAAAAAAGTGATTGGCTGAGGGATTATTACGACAATTGGGGGAATCGCTGCTATCTGTTCAGCGCGGAATGTCCGGGATATTATACCATTGAGAAGGGCGGCTTTTACTTTCAGGAGTACACATTAAACACAGAGGCCTTGAAGGGAATGGGCTGTGACTATGTATTTTCGGCTGCCTATATACAAAATGCACCCTCACAGGGACTTAGACTTATGTGTGAGACACCTTTTGCGACCCCGGATAGCTATTATGGGATCTGGGTTTATGAAATAGAGGATTGAGCAGGAGTTTAAAGGAGGTCGACAAAATGGATTTGGCATTATTGGAGGAGAACAGCTATACGCTGGAAGATATCTATGCCCTGCCTGAGGGGGAACGCGCAGAACTCATTGACGGTAGAATGTACATGATGGCACCGCCGAATATGGTACATCAGAGAATACTGAGTGAATTGCAGGGCACGATTTATCAATATATCAAATCTAAGGGTGGAAACTGTAAAGTGTTTCCTGCCCCATTTGCAGTATTTTTAAATCAGGATGACAGGAACTATGTGGAACCAGATATTTCGGTCATATGTGACAGGGATAAGATAAACGAAAAAGGCTGCAGCGGCGCCCCTGACTGGATCATAGAGATAATATCCCCATCTACCAGTCAAATGGACTACGGCATAAAGCTTTTTAAATATCGGACAGCAGGTGTCAGGGAATACTGGATTGTGAATACCGTATCATACATAGATTGTGTGTCAATCCCGAATATCAGAATAGGG
>CANRZC010000178.1 GCA_947644185.1 uncultured Acetatifactor sp. | reverse complement strand
AGGCGGACGAAGCCGCCTTCGTAAATGCCATCCGGACATCAAACAGATCGGGCCAGATATTATTCTCGTTGACATTCATTGTTGAATGTGATAGTTTTGAAGTGGTAGAAGGCTCGTGCATGACAGGAAGTGTAGAAGCGCCTTATATGGTGACATCAAAAGAGGAGAGAAGGCATGAAATGTC
Source organism: uncultured Acetatifactor sp. (assembly GCA_947644185.1). Classification (GTDB taxonomy): domain Bacteria; phylum Bacillota; class Clostridia; order Lachnospirales; family Lachnospiraceae; genus Acetatifactor. The sequence continues at coordinate 5,330 of CANRZC010000178.1, read as the reverse complement.
CCTATTGTAATCATGAAAATACAAGAGTGATTGATTCGCGGCCTGCGGAGGAAAATAATTCCATCCGTCGAAGGCGAGTATGCGATGAATGTGGAAAGCGGTTTACCACTTATGAGAAGATTGAGACAATTCCGCTGATTATCATCAAGAAGGATGACAACAGAGAGACCTATGACAGATCCAAAATAGAGGGTGGACTGCTGAGGGCCTGTCACAAGCGACCAGTGAGTGCCCAGGAGATTACCAGACTGGTGGATTCGGTGGAAAACGAAATCTTCAACAGAGAGGAAAAAGAGATTTCCAGTCAAGTAATCGGGGAGCTTCTGATGAATAAGCTCAAGGATCTGGATGCAGTGGCCTATGTGCGTTTTGCGTCTGTTTACCGGGAGTTTAAGGATGTGAATACGTTTGTGGATGAGCTGAAGAAGATGTTGGAATAGTGCTCACGGAAACAAAGATAAGAGATTTCTCCGCACGGAGACTGAAAGACAGCTCTGTGCGGAAAAATTTGGTCTAGGATAGCTAGCGCCCATGCTTTCGCAAAAAACGGTAGAGACAGATCAGGTAGAGAACACCGAGAGCCAGCTGGCTTGCCAGGAGCCCCCACAGGAAGCCTCTCACTCCGAACTGGGGCACAGCAAGGAAGATAAAGCCCAGGCGGATCAGCAGGCAAATCACGTTCATGACAAAGATGTGCCCTGCCAAACCTAAGCCCTGCAGAATGCTGGACAGGGTGGTGTCCAGATAGAGGAAGGGACAGATAAAGCCCAGTGTGGTAATGAAATACCCGGCTAAAGGACTGTCAAATAGTGTGGTGCCGGCCCAATTCCCAAACAGGACAAAGATTCCCAGACAGCCAAAGCCCATGAGCCCGCAGTATTTCACAGTGCGGACTGTGGCACTGCGGACTGCATCCATCTTTCCCAGGGCATAGTTTTCCGAGATAATGGGAAGCAGCATGACAGCCACAGAGCTGGTCAGGGCATTGGGAAAGTAGATAAAGGGCATGGCCATACCAGTAAATACCCCGTAGACGCTTAGAGCGGTGGTGGTGTCATAGCCGTAGAGTCTCAGCTTTGCAGGGATGGAGACAGCCTCTACACTTTGCAGAAGGTTAAGCACAATGCGGTTGGCAGTCAGAGGCAGAGCCATGGACAGGAGCTTTCCAAGAAGGATCATATTCGAACAGGACACATTCTGGCCAGGATGAAAGGATGTCCGGAAAAAGGTTTGTCTGGGAGAGAGATTCTCTCTGGGGAATATGGCGGCTATGGTTAGCAGCATGGAGGCCAGCTCTCCCAGTGTAAGCCCCAACACTGCCACACTGATAGAGGGCATGTGTCCTGCTGCCAGGATACGAGAGGAAACTATGTATACACAGCCCACACGGACAAGCTGTTCCAGGAGCTGAGCGCCAGCCGGAATCCCGGCTTTTTTAATGCCATAAAAATAGCCGTTGATGCAGGAGTGCACTGCGCTCAAGGGGATGGAAAAGGAGAGGATGCGCAGCATGGAGGCAGTGCGGGGCTCCTGAAGGAAGCTTTCGGCAATGACATCTGCAAAAAAGAAAAGGATGACATTGCAGAGAACAGATAGGGGTAGAGAAACGCCCAGCCCCAATACAAGAGGACGGCGGGAAGGGGCTTTTTGGGTAGCAGCCTGTTCTGCCACCAGCTTGGAGATAGCAGTCTGGTATCCAGCAGCAGTCAGGGAGAAAGAAAGGGATAGCACAGGACTCAGCAGCTGGTAGATTCCCATGCTCTCCTCTCCGAACAGTCGGGAAAGGTAAATACGGTATAAAAACCCAATGAGTCTGCTGGCGATGCCGGTGGCGGTGAGGATGAAGGTGCCTACAATGAGAGGATGCCGTTGCTTTGTTTTCATAAAATTCAGGATCTTCCATTTTTCATTATTATATTCCATTGATACAGAGGAAAGAACTGCTACAGAACTGGAACAAGCTCAGCCAAGCCCCTGCGGAATGCTTGACGAGCGGAGAGGAAAGTGATATAGTAAGAATATAATTCCTACTAAAATAGTATGTTTATAAGAAACCAATAGAGAAGGGAGCGATTGAGAATGATATATCTGGACAATGCAGCCACCACAAAAACTGCGCCGGAGGTGGTGGAAGCTATGCTGCCATATTTTGGGGAGTGCTACGGGAATCCCAGCGCCATCTATTCTGTAGGCACTGCCGGGAAGAAGGCCATCAATGAGGCTAGAAGGACCATAGCGGGAGTCATTGGTGGGAGACAGGAAGAAATTTATTTCACGGCCGGTGGGACAGAGGCGGACAACTGGGCAATCAAGGCCATTGCGGAGAGCTATAGCCATAGGGGAAAGCATATTATCACCACAAGGATAGAGCACCATGCTATTCTGCACACCTGTGAATACCTGGAAAGGCAAGGATATGAGGTGACATATTTAGAGGTGGACAGGGACGGAATGATAGACCTCGGAGCTTTGGAGGCAGCCATCCGGCCTGATACCATTCTGATCAGCATTATGTTTGCCAACAACGAAATCGGCACCATAGAGCCCATTGGGGAAATAGGGGCCATTGCAAAGGCGAGAGGGGTTCTGTTCCACACAGACGCAGTGCAGGCCTTTGGACAGATTCCCATAGATGTGGATGAGCTGAACATAGACCTGCTCAGCGCCAGTGCCCATAAGCTCAACGGTCCCAAAGGCATTGGCATGCTATACATTCGCACAGGTGTAAAAATAGCCTCCTTCTTACACGGCGGAGCCCAGGAGAGGAATCGACGCGCAGGGACAGAGAATGTGCCTGGTATTGTTGGCTTTGCCGCGGCTGCCTCCAGGGCACAGCGCATGATGGAAGGAAAGATGAGACGAGAGCAGGAGCTGCGAGATTATCTGATCCGACGGATTGAAGCGGAGATCCCATACTGTATTCTGAATGGCCATCGGGAGAAGCGGCTTCCTGGCAATGTAAATTTCTCCTTTCGGTTCATAGAGGGAGAATCCCTGCTGATTATGCTGGATATGAAGGGAGTATGTGCCTCCAGCGGCTCTGCCTGCACCTCTGGGGCCCTGGATCCCTCTCATGTACTGCTAGCTATCGGGTTAAAGCATGAGGAGGCCCATGGTTCCCTGCGCATGACCTTGTCGGAGGAGAATACCAGGGAAGAGCTGGATATGGTGGTGGAGTATTTGAAGGAGATTGTAAAAAAGCTGCGGGATATGTCTCCCCTGTATGAGGATTTTTTGAAATCCCAAAGGGACAGGGCATAAAGGGCAGCATCCGGGGGAGTCACAGAACAGACAGGAGGAACTATGTACAGCGAAAAAGTGATGGATCATTTCCAGAATCCCAGGAACATGGGAGAGATAGAGGATGCCAGCGGCGTGGGGACTGTGGGGAACGCCAAATGCGGGGACATCATGCGGATATTCCTAAACATCGATGAGAACGGGATTATCCGGGAGGCGAAGTTCAAGACCTTCGGCTGCGGGGCCGCTGTGGCCACCAGCTCTATGGCCACAGAGCTGGTGATGGGCAAGACCGTGCAGGAAGCCCTGCAGGTCACCAATAAGGCGGTGATGGAGGCCCTGGACGGCCTGCCGCCGGTGAAGGTGCACTGCTCTCTATTAGCCGAGGAGGCTATCCACGCGGCGCTTTGGGACTATGGGAAAAAGCATGGAATCGTCATAGAGGGCCTGCAGGAGCCGAAGACGGATATCCATGAGGGGGAAGCACTTGCCTGATGGTAACAGTTCAGACAGGGCATTGAACTGTTACGCCTGATGCATCAAATGGTCAGAAAGATCTCTCCATTATATGGACAACTGCCTATAATTCTGATACAATCATACTGGTTCGCAGAAATGACAGTTGAAGGCTCTGCGAGAGGCACGATGGGAATATAAACCAGGAAGAGGAATCATAAATGGAATCCATGGAGAGAAAACAGGAACAGAGCAGAATACGCAACTTCTGCATCGTAGCGCACATTGACCACGGCAAATCTACTTTGGCCGACCGAATTATCGAGCAGACCGGCCTCTTGACCAGCAGGGAAATGCAGGCCCAGGTGTTGGACAATATGGATCTGGAGCGAGAGCGAGGGATTACCATCAAAGCCCAAGCCGTTCGCACTGTATACAAGGCAAAAGACGGGGAGGAATATATCTTCAACCTGATAGATACCCCGGGACATGTGGATTTTAACTATGAGGTGAGCCGTTCGCTGGCTGCCTGTGACGGCGCCATTCTGGTGGTGGACGCAGCACAGGGCATTGAGGCACAGACTTTGGCAAATGTGTATCTTGCACTGGACCATGATCTGGATGTGATTCCAGTGATCAATAAGATTGATCTGCCCAGCGCCGAACCCCAGCGAGTCATTGATGAGATTGAAGATGTGATAGGGCTGGAGGCCCAGGATGCGCCTTTGATATCTGCGAAAAATGGCATTGGCATTGAGGATGTACTGGAGCAGATTGTAAAGAAGATCCCAGCTCCCAAGGGGGATATAGATGCCCCGCTGCAGGCGCTGATTTTCGACTCTCTCTATGATTCCTATAAAGGGGTTATCATATTCTGTCGAATTATGCAAGGAACCGTAAAAAAGGGAACGGTAATCCGCATGATGGCCACAGGCGCAAAAGAGGAAGTGGTAGAGGTGGGCGTTTTCGGCGCAGGACAGTTTATACCCTGCGAAGAGCTTTCAGCCGGTATGGTGGGATATATCACAGCATCTATCAAGAATGTGAAAGAGACAGAGGTGGGAGACACGGTCACAGATGACAGTAGGCCCTGTGAAGCACCGCTGCCTGGCTATAAGAAGGTGCAGTCCATGGTCTACTGCGGATTCTACCCTGCAGATGGCGCGAAGTATCCGGATCTGCGGGATGCCCTGGAGAAGCTACAGCTCAATGACGCGGCTCTGCAGTATGAGCCGGAGACCTCTGTTGCGCTGGGATTTGGGTTCCGGTGTGGCTTTTTGGGGCTTTTGCATTTGGAGGTGATCCAGGAGCGGCTGGAGCGGGAGTACAATTTGGATTTGGTGGCAACTGCCCCTGGGGTGGTATATAAGGTATATAAGACCAATGGAGAAGTCATAGAACTGACCAATCCCTCCAATTTACCGGACCCTTCGGTGATTGAGCATATGGAAGAGCCAGTGGTCAGCGCAGAGATTATGGTGACCAGTGAGTTTATCGGTTCCATTATGGAGCTCTGCCAGGAGAGACGTGGGCGGTATCTAGGCATGGAATATATTGAGGCCAGCCGTGCGTTGCTTCGATATGAGCTTCCATTAAATGAAATCATTTACGACTTTTTCGATGCTTTGAAGTCC
>CANRZC010000177.1 GCA_947644185.1 uncultured Acetatifactor sp. | reverse complement strand
AAGGAGGATACTATGAGTGTAAATGGAGTTACATCAAGTCAAGTACCGGCTGCCTATAGCTATTCTGCTACAGAAAATGTAAAAGCCGATACCAAAGCTTCCGCGGCTGGCGCCACTTCTACAACAGAAGATACCGCCGCAAAGGAGGGCGTTGTATATGAGCCTTCAAGTGCTACCACAGCAAAGACCACTTATACGCCTGACACAAATCTGATCAATAAAATGAAGGCTGACGCAGACGCACGCACTGCACAGCTGCGCAGTCTGGTAGAAAAGATGATGACCGGTCAGGCAACCGCTTACGGCAAGGCAAATGATATCTGGTCCTTCCTGCGCAGTGGCAATTATACCGTTGACCCTGCCACAAAGGCCCAGGCTCAGGCTGACATTGCCGAGGATGGCTACTGGGGCGTAAATCAGACCTCTGACAGAATTATCGATTTCGCAAAAGCATTGACCGGTGGTGACCCGGATAAGATTGAGGACATGCGGGCAGCATTTGAGAAGGGCTTTAAGAAAGCAGGCAAGACCTGGGGCGGCGATCTTCCCGATATCTCCCAGCGCACCTATGAGGCTGTTATGGAGAAATTTGACAAGATGGCCGAGGAGGCCAAAAAGACCAGCGCAACTCCGGTAGATACGGAAGGCTGAGTACATCCGCGCAGCAAAGCGTAATAGGCAGCAAAGGGGCTGTTCCTTTTTGGGAACAGCCCCTTTCTTTGACTGATTGCGAAGAAATACCTTAGCTCCCCTTTACAATCAGTAGCTTCTGCCCTGTCTTCAGATCATCGGTCTCCAGCCCGTTCAGCTCCCTGAGTGTATCTACAGGAACGTAGTATTGTTTTCCAATGTTCCAGAGATTATCGCCATCCTTGACCATGTAGACCACCATACCTGGCAGATTGCTCATCTTCCCTGTGTCCAGCTCCGACACATTGATACCGCTTATCAAGTCCACCGTAATCGTCTTAAATACCACAGTGGAAAAGCACAGCACTGCCTTCACATCCATTTCCTCTCCGTCCAGCATAGTCACCTGAAGCTGCTCCACCTCTGCCCGCACCTCGCCCATATCTTCCGGGGCAATATCCGGTACCTCCAGTGTGTATTGATAGGGCAGGAAGGCCTGTGTACTGCCGTAGGGCGCCTCATCCTCCCCTGTGATATACAGGATTTTCACCTGCACACTCCCCTGCAACAGAATACCATTTTCTACGGTACTGCGCTGTTCCAGGGATACACTTCCCTCACAGTGCAACAACTGCAATACAGCTCCATCTGTCACATGAACATGGTCTGTTACCTTTGTCTTGCCTGTAACCTTGGACAATAATCTGCGCAGCTCTGCCTTGTGCGTCACAGTGCTAATCTCTTTCGAAACACCGTACAGATCAGAAATGATCTCCAGTTTTTCCTCCTCATAGATTCGGATGGCAATGTCCAGCACCAGATCCAGGCCTATTGTTCGCTCCTCCCCATCAAAATCCGGGCGCACAGCCAGCTCCTGCTGCCCTAAGTGATAGCGGATATCCGGCAGCATCCCCTCTCTGCATCCATGGCATTCCAGCACACCGCTGAAAGGAATGGTGGTCTCAAAGCTGCGGCATGGATGATCCTCCCCCTCGCCCTCATAGAGCAGGAAAAGATGGATGTCCCCAGAAATGGTAAGCTTCTCCTCCATGGCCTTAAATTCCACATCCCCCAGTGAAATATTGCTCCAGAGAATCTGAAAAATATTGGGATAATTGGAGGGCAGCGCCACTTCCTCCTTCAGCCGGAAAATGTCATTTTTGCAGATAGCAATCTGGGCCAATTCCAGAGGCATTCGGCGATACTCTACCTTTTCCTCTCCATGGACCGCTATGGGCGCCTCCTCGTCGTACAGCTCTTCCACCCGGGCTGTGAGGGTAATCAGTGATTGGATGTTCAGCTTCCGGGAATTGATCATATTCATGGAGATGTCCTCCACCACGCCGTCCACGGTCACGGCATCTGCCGGCACCACCCCCTGCATATTGATTCGCTCTTCAAAGGGTAGTCTGCCCTCCAGCACCACCAGACTGCTTCCCTCTTCCATGGTGTGGTACAGCACCACAAAGGCAAGCTTGCCACGGACAGTGACGGAATCTGTCCCCGGTTTGATTTCGTCAATGACCAGCTCTCCCTTCTCCAAATTCAGCGCTGCTACATCCGGCTTGTTCTCCGGGATGTTCACGTCATCCTCCAAAGTAAACTGTGTGACGGCCTGGACTCTGACCCGATCCATATGTATATTTCTCTTTAATAATTCCACAAAAATACCTCCATATATACTCGTATAAGAATATATATGAAGGTATGCCCGCAGATATGCCCTACAGCTAACATCATTTGCACACTGCTCCGATTAAATCCGTCACGTTTTCCACATGGTACTGGTCCATATAGCCCACAATCCCATCCACCACCTCCGTACAGGTATAAGGATTCACAAAATTCATAGCCCCCACACTGACTGCCGTGGCGCCAGCCAACAGAAATTCGATGGCGTCCTCCCCATTGGCAATCCCTCCCATGCCTATGATGGGGATCTGCACTGCCTGGGCCGCCTGATAGACCATGCGCACTGCCACAGGCTTAATAGCAGGACCGCTAAGTCCCCCAGTCTTGTTGGCAAGGGCAAACTTGCGCTTATGGATATCGATTTTCATGCCAGTGATAGTATTGATCAGAGACAGGGCATCTGCGCCTGCTGCCTCCGCAGCCTTTGCCATCTCAGCAATGTCTGTGACATTGGGGCTCAGCTTCATGATCACAGGCTGTTTTGCATGTCTCTTGATTTCTTTTGTAATGTGGGACAGGGCATCTGCCTTCTGTCCAAAAGCGATTGCGCCCTCCTTTACATTGGGGCAGGATACATTGATCTCCAGCATGGCCACTGCCGGTTCCTCCCCCAGCCGTTCCACTACATCTACATAGTCCTCCACTGTCTTACCACAGACATTCACAATGATTTTCGTATCATACTGCTTTAGGAACGGAATATCCCTCTCCAGAAATACATCAATGCCCGGGTTCTGAAGGCCTATGGCATTGAGCATGCCCCCATAGACTTCCGCCACTCTGGGCGTGGAGTTCCCAGGCCAGGGCACATTTGCCACCCCCTTGGTCACCAGGGCTCCCAGCCTGTTTATGTCCACGAATTCCCCGTATTCCATTCCAGAGCCAAAGGTTCCGGAGGCTGTCATAACAGGGTTCTGAAAGGTGACACCTGCAATTGTTACCTGTGTATTCATATGCTTCTCCTCTATCTTCTATGTTGCGTCTTTTAAATGTCCACATCCTGTGCCTCAAAGACAGGGCCGTCTGTGCAGATACGCGCATTGTGCACATGGGAGTGATGATCTATCTTTTTCGTCTTCACCACACAGCCCAGGCAGGCTCCCACGCCGCAGGCCATATGCTCCTCCAGAGAGATATAGGCTGGAATTCCCCTCTCTCCAGCATAGGCCCTGATTGCCCGCAGCATAGGCATGGGGCCGCAGGCGAAGATCACATCTGCTTCCAGTGCGTTCTCCCTGATGGCATCCATCACATTGCCTTTGGTCCCAGCACTGCCGTCCTCGGTGGCCACATACACAGCGCCGTATTTCTCCAAATCCTCCTTGAGAAAAAGGTTCCTGTCCCGATAGCCCAGGATAATGCGCTTTTCTGCGTCAAGCTGCTTTGCCAGCTCCAGAATGGGAGGTACGCCTATGCCGCCTCCCATCAGGAAAGCTTTCTTGCCACTTCCCTGCTCCAGGGGAAATCCATTCCCCAGATTTCCCAGCAGAGAAATGGCATCTCCCTTTTGATAGCCTGAAAATTCCCTGGTCCCTGCTCCGGCAATGCGGTAGACAATGCGCAATGCGCCCCCCGCCCTGTCTGTCTCGCAGATACTGATAGGCCGTGGAAGCAGGGTGCTCTGGTCCTTTGGATAGACACCCAAAAACTGCCCGGGTTTTGCATCCGCCCCAAGGGATGTCTCTATCCACATATCGAAAATATCCGGTGCTATCTCTCTCTGGGAGCGCACCTTTGCCGTGGTCTTTTGTTTCATCTGTTGTTTCCTTTCTGGATAATCTGTAAATCCTCTATCCCGTCATACGCCTCTGCTGGTCATGCTACCTTAATGCGTCTTCATAGGCTATCTGCCCTGCGCAAATGGTTTTTACCACCCTCCCTCGCAGCTTCCAGCCAGTGAATGGTGTATTGATGGATTTTGAGGCATACTGCTCTGGAATGAATTCTGCGGCTGTGTCTATCAAGATAATGTCTGCCGGCCCACCCTCCGCCAGATATCCAGCATCTAAATGGTACAAATTTGCCGGATTGGTACTCATCCGCTTTAGGAGCTCTCCCATGGTGAGATATCCTGCTTCCACCAGCTGGGTCATGGCCAAGGACAGGGCAGTCTCCAAGCCGATGATACCGCTGGGAGCCTCTGTGATGGATTTCGCCTTTTCCGCCTGGGTGTGAGGGGCATGATCCGTGGCAATGATATCGATAGTGCCATCCACTAGCCCCCGAATAATGGCCTGCCTATCCTCCTCCTCACGCAGGGGTGGATTCATCTTCGCCAAGGTGCCGTATTGCATGGCTGCCTCTTCGGTGAGAGTAAAGTGATGAGGCGTGGCCTCCCCATGGATATTGCTGCCCTGGGCACGGGCCTGTCTGACTAGCTCTACGGTTTCGCGTGCACTTATATGCTGTATATTGATATGCGCTCCCGTCTCCAGCGCCAGCTTCAGATCTCTTTCCACCAGGCGAATCTCAGCCTCCCTGGGAGAACCGCCTATGCCAAAAAATGCGCTGGCCCTTCCCCGGTTGATACCATTATTTTCTATCAGGGCCGGATCCTCCTCATGGAAGCTGATGGGCATGTCCAGTCTGGCTGCCCGCTCCATGGCTTCCCGCACCAGCTCTCCGTCTAAAAGCGGAACCCCATCATCCGTAAATCCTGCCGCGCCGGCTTGTGCCAGTTCCTCCATGGGAGTTAATTCCCTGCCCTGCATTCCAAGGGTCACATTGGCACAGGACAGTACATGGATGCCTGTGTTTTTCCCCTTTTCCAGTACATACCGAAGGGTCTCTGGATTGTCTATGGAGGGCTTCGTATTGGCCATCATGACCACCGTGGTAAAGCCTCCCCGGGCTGCCGCTGCCCCACCGGTAAGGATGTCCTCCTTCTGTGGAAAGCCAGGATCCCTAAAATGCACATGGACATCCACCAACCCAGGCGCCACTAACAGCCCCTCCGCGTCTATTACATCACAATCTTCCTCTGGCATCGCAAGTTCTTTTCCGATCTGGCGAATTCTATCTCCCTCTGTAAGGATGTCAAGCTTCCCCTCCCTGCCAGACTTTGGATCAATCATATATCCATTCTTTATCAGCAGCATGTGCACCTCCTGTGACTGATGGATCACATCTTTTTTGATTTCTTGCTTTCTCTGAAAATTTTTATAACAATTCTTGCACTTATTTGTATTGTGAATTG
>CANRZC010000176.1 GCA_947644185.1 uncultured Acetatifactor sp. | reverse complement strand
AAGCAAAATAATATCATTAAAAAAATCTTAATCATCCCACTATTTACTTTTCTGTCTTTTGGATGTAGTATTTCATATAGAAAGCTATGACACAAAGCAAAGGAAGGTTTTTAACATGAACAAAATAAATGTAGGTATTTTCTTCGGGGGCTGTTCCCCGGAATACAGTGTATCCTTGTCCTCCGCCTCCGGGGTCATCCTGAACCTGGATCAGGAGAAATACAATCCTGTGCTCATTGGCATCTCCCAGAAAGGGGAATGGTACCATTACGCCGGTCCGGTAGAGGGACTGCTCTCCGACACCTGGCTTACATCCTCCCACTGCACTCCCGCCGTACTTTCCCCCAACCGGGGTGAGAATTGCCTGATCCTGCTGGGTCAAGAGGGCGTATCCCGGATTCCTCTGGATATTGCGTTTCCTGTGCTCCACGGCGGCAATGGAGAGGATGGCACCCTGCAGGGCCTGTTGGAGCTCTCCGGCATTCCTATCGCAGGCTGTGGCACCCTGGCCTCTGCCTTAGGCATGGATAAAGATCGGGCGCACAGGCTGGTGGGCCTGGAGGGCGTGCGAGTGCCCATGCATCTGGTGCTGGAGCCGGATACGCCTATGGAAGCAATGGAAAGCTTTGCGGAGAAAATCGGCTATCCTCTTTTCGTGAAGCCAGTAAAGGCCGGTTCCTCCTACGGTGTCACAAAGGTTGCCTGCAAAGAGCATCTGGCCTCAGCAGTGGCCCTAGCTTTCAAGTATGATAACCAGGCTCTTTTAGAGGAGAATATCCCCGGCTTTGAGGTAGGCTGCGCTGTGCTGGGCAACAGAGAGCTTATCACTGGGGAGGTAGATGAAATTGAACTCTCTGGCGGTTTCTTTGATTTCACGGAAAAATATACCCTAAAGACCTCCGCCATCCATGTACCGGCGAGAATTGCCCCTGCGAAGGCAGAAGAAATCAAGGAAAAGGCAAAGTGTATCTACAGGGCTCTGGGCTGCACAGGTTTCACCCGGGTGGACATGTTCCTGACTCCTGAAGGTGAGGTCGTCTTCAACGAGATCAACACTATCCCTGGCTTTACAGAGCACAGTCGCTACCCAGGCATGATGAAGGCTGCAGGGTATTCCTTCCAGGAAGTGCTCTCCCGCATCATAGATTTGGGCCTTCAGAGGGCCTAATGGAGGTAATTTAAATGCGGACAAAAGCAAACTATGGCTGGTTGGACCGATTTCGGATCATTGCCGCCCTGTTAGTCGTGGCTATTCATACCTCGCCCCTTACTACATTTCATGAAGGGGCGGATTTTTTTCTCACCAGAGTGTTGGCTCGGATTGCGGTCCCTTTCTTCTTTATGGTGACCGGGCAATTTGTGGTATCCGGCTTCCTGCCTTCCAAGGAGGCATCCTCCCAAAAGGGCATACTGAAGCTGCGCAAATATCTTGTGAAGACATCTCTGTTGTACTTATTCTGTATCGTTTTATACCTGCCCATCGGCATCTACGCCGGGCATTATAAAGACCTTACCATCGGCACGGCCCTGCGCATGCTTTTCTTTGACGGAACCTTCTATCATCTATGGTATTTCCCAGCCTGTCTCCTGGGGATTTTGGTGGTATACCTGATGAGTCGTTTCCTGACCCTGCGCAGTATGACAATTGTATCTGCTGTGCTGTATGTTTTTGGCCTTTTTGGTGACAGCTATTATGGGCTGAGCCAGAAAGTGCCTGTGCTGGAAAGCATCTACGGGTTTTTCTTTCAGATTTCCTCCTACACCCGCAATGGGCTGTTCCTTGCCCCATTGTTTTTGGTGCTAGGAGCCTGGATGACTCAGGTCGGCCGCAAGCAGAGCAAACAGAATTCTTCTGAAAGCCTTCTGTTCTCCCTCTCTCTCCTTGCCCTGTCCTTTGCCCTCATGACCGGAGAGGCATTCCTGCTTCGGTATTTTGCGCTGCAAAGACATGACAGTATGTACTTTATGCTGATTCCAGTGATGTTCTTCCTGTATCGTACCCTGTTAGGCATACCCCAAAAATCCAGCCGATATTTCCGCATGGCATCCACCTGGATCTATATGTTACATCCCGGGGTTATTGTAGTGGTCAGAGGTATTGCAAAGCCTTTGCATATGACAGAGCTGTTGGTGGACAACAGTCTTGTGCACTATCTGGCAGTGGCAGCCCTGTCCGCAATAGCTGGCTTTGTGATTGCCTGGCTCCAGAGTAGGCTGAAAGCCAGCCGCCAGCCCTCCCACAGCGTGGCACAGCAAAGTGTGGCTCCCAGTTCAGGGAAAACACAGCCTCCCCTTTTAGAGGAAAGCTGGGAGGAGGAAGTCTATGAGGATGCATATCTGTCTGAGGACTATCCTGACGAGGATGACCCTTCCATGGAGTATGCTGATGAGGCAGATAGGATCCCTGAGGAGGACTATCCTGAGGATTTCGAAAATCTGTATTCTGACGAAGAGCCAGAGCTCACGGAATCCGAATTGGACGAAGATCTAAGCCCAGAGGACATCCCCATCTCATCCGCGGACAGGAAGATGGGCAGCTTTGCCCAACAGGTATCTCCTGCATCCCGGGCATGGATTGAGGTAAGTGCGCAGGCCCTTGCCCACAATGTGGACGTTCTTCGTGCCAGGCTTCCGAAAGGCTGCCGCTTGATGCCCGCTGTCAAGGCAGAGGGCTACGGCCACGGAGCAGTCCTGATCTCCAGACAGCTCAATCTCTTGGGTGTAGATGCTTTCTGCGTGGCCAGCATTGAAGAGGCAATTGAACTGCGCCAGGGAGATGTGCAGGGAGAAATCCTGATCCTAGGCTATACCTCTCCTGAGGATTTCCCGCTGCTTACCCGCTACCAGCTGATTCAGACTGTGATTGATTACCCTTATGCCCAGCTATTGGATCAGGCGCAGGCGGATATCCATGTCCACATTGGAATCGACACTGGCATGCACCGTCTGGGCATACGCTGTGAGAATCTGGACGATATCAGAGCTGTTTACGAATTGCCGCACATTGTCATTGACGGGCTTTTCACTCACCTGTGCGTCTCCGACTCTCCTCTGCCAGAGCACAAGGCCTTTACCAAGGCCCAGGTGGGAGCCTTTTACCAGGTGATAGATCTTCTAAAAAAAGAAGGTTATTCCTGCCCTGGCCTTCATTTGCTAGCCAGCTATGGCGTCTTAACTCTGCTCCAGGGCCGCAGTAGTCTGTCCCAGGAGCAAAGCCTGCGCTTTGCTGAGCGGAGAATCGCTGCTGCTGAGTTAAAGCTGGCGGCCGACTATGTTCGCCCAGGAATTGCCCTTTACGGGGTTTTAAGCAGCGAAGCGGACACTGCTCCCTGGAAGGACACTTTACAGCCTGTGCTGTCCTTGAAGGCAAAGGTCACCTCCCTGCGACCGCTCTATGCAGGAGAGGGTGCAGGCTATGGCATTGCTTTTACTGCAAAACAGGATATGCAGATTGCTGCCATTTCCATTGGATATGGAGATGGCCTGCCCAGAGAGCTGTCCTACGGCAAAGGAAGCGTGCTGATACACGGCCACAGAGCGCCTATCATCGGCAGGATCTGCATGGATCAGGCCATTGTAGATGTCAGTGAAATTCCCCATGTCCAGCCAGGAGATACAGCGGTTCTCATCGGTGTGGACCGGCAGGAGGAAATCACAGTAGGGCAAATAGCAGAACAGTGCAATACTATCAGCAACGAAATTCTGTGTCGCCTTGGTGCAAGGTTGGATCGGGTACTTGTATAATCATGCATTTATAAAACGTATCTAAAATTTTACAGTGAGGCTTGACTTTTACCAGAAATTCACTATAATAAAAACAGTAATCATTACTATTATTGCAACAAAGAGAGGTCTTGAATGGCTGCAAGGAAGCATAGCAGACAGCGGGATTCCATAAAGGAATTTCTGATGACCAGAAAGGATCATCCCACTGCAGATGTTATATATAGGAATGTCCGCCAGCACAACCCTAGCATTAGTCTTGGCACAGTGTACCGTAATCTGACACTTCTGGCCCAGGCCGGAGAAATCAGCCGGCTGAACATGGGAGATGGCGTGGACCGCTTCGATGGGAACACCTCGCCCCATTATCATCTACTCTGCGAGAAATGCGGCAGTGTAGTGGATCTGGAAATGGAGGATATCAGTTCCATCCTGGAGAAAGCCACTGCGCATTTCGATGGACATGTGGCCGGGCATGTGGCATATTTTTATGGCACCTGTCAATGCTGTACAGCAGCTAAAGAGCAACCTGCTTTGCCTGAAGAGTCAGGCCTATGACAGAGATTCCCAGATATTCTTTAAAAGAAAAGGAGATAAATAGTATGAAGTATGTATGTCAAGTATGTGGTTATGTTCACGAGGGCGACAATCCGCCTGCAGAGTGCCCTATCTGCCATGCACCCGCTGAAAAGTTCACAGCGCAGGCTGCTGACAAAACATGGGCTGCAGAGCATGTGGTAGGCGTTGCCCAGGGCGTCCGCGAGGATATCGTGAAAGATCTGCGCGCTAACTTTGAGGGCGAGTGCTCTGAAGTAGGTATGTATCTGGCTATGGCCAGAGTTGCTCACAGAGAGGGCTATCCTGAGATCGGTCTGTACTGGGAGAAGGCTGCTTATGAAGAGGCTGAGCATGCCGCTAAGTTCGCAGAAATGCTGGGTGAAGTGGTGACCGATTCCACCAAGAAGAATCTGGAGATGAGAGTGGACGCTGAGAACGGCGCTACCGCTGGCAAGACAGATCTGGCCAAGAGAGCTAAGGAACTGGGCCTGGATGCTATCCATGACACTGTTCATGAAATGGCTCGCGATGAGGCAAGACACGGAAAAGCATTTGAAGGCTTGCTGAAGAGATACTTTGGCTAAGAATTATTCATAACATAGAAAGGAGATTTATCACTATGCAGAAATATTTTTGCAATCCCTGTGGATATACTTATGACCCCGAAAAAGGTGACCCTGAGCATGGCATTGCTCCTGGTACTCCTTTTGAGTCCCTTCCCGATGATTGGTGCTGCCCTCTGTGCGGTGTAAACAAGAGCATGTTCCAGCCCTGCATCGAAAACTACAACTAAGCAAAAAAAGCCGCTTCCTCCATGCCATCTGCAAAAAGAGGAAGCGGTCCTTTTATGAGTTAAATTCATTTTCATGCCTTTTAAAAAAGTCAAAATAAGTCTGAACACCTGCAAGCTGGGTCCAACGCTTTACATCCACAATCTCCTCGTCCATATCATAGATCTTAGCTCCCCGCATAGAGAGCAGGAATGGGGAATGGGTGGAAATGATGAACTGGCATCCAAAGAATCTGGCAGAATCCTCCAGAAACTTTCCAAGCTCCTGCTGGCGCAGTGGTGAGAGACTGTTTTCCGGCTCGTCCAACAGATATAGCCCGTTTTCCTGAATTTTCTCCTGGAAATAAAGGAATGCGCTCTCGCCGTTGGAGTGCTCCCGCACATTGTCCATCAGACTGTTCCTCACATACTTTGACTGGGTCTTGCGGCGAGCCATATGAACTTCCACTATTGTCTTCGGATATAAGCGCTTTATCTGCTCACTAATTTG
>CANRZC010000175.1 GCA_947644185.1 uncultured Acetatifactor sp. | reverse complement strand
TGATGCTTGCCGCGATCCTCGATACGTCCCAGGAAACCCCTGATGTACCTATCACTGCGGAAATAATTGCCTATCTTGACATTTTTCTTGCCCTCTCCCTGTTCATAGGAAGCCATACGGGTCATCAAAATAATGCGTTCTTCACTGAGCATAGAAACCTCCTACTTCAAAAACCGCATCTTTGCGCTATCTCCCTGTTTCTTTATAGGTCTAGGCTCTGTAGGCTTGTTGTTCATTACGCTCTGCAGATCTTTTGTCATGTTAGCCTTACATTTATCGCAAAATCTACCGCTGCGTATAGGCTGCCCACAGGATTCGCAATTGAGATAAAGGGCAGAGTCCGATGCAAGCTCCAGCCGGTCCTCCCGAAGCCACTGGCGGATCTGGTTCACCTCCACTTCACAGGCCTCTGACACCTCCTGGATCCCTACGCCTTTGTTCTCTCGAATATATTCCTTTACCTCTTGGAATTTCTTCTCCAGTTTCTCACGGCAGGCCGGGCAAATCACCTGACCAGCTACATAGTTGAAAATACATCCACAGCTTCTGCAATTTCTTACATTCATAGCATTGTCCCCCGTGTGTTTACGCGCTATTCTTTCGTCAGATACCTGCCCCGCAAGCCAAAGCAACGAAAAAGACTTCCCTTATGCCAGCCTCCTTCAAGGTTTCTGCTACTTCATCCATGGTACTACCAGTGGTGTAAATATCATCCACTATTACCACTCTCTCTAATTTTACATCATTTCGCGCTATATTAAAAGCCCTTTTCAAATTATTTTGGCGTTCTTTGGGATTTTCATACTTTAGAGGCACGGTATTTTTCACTCTGACCAGAAAATTTGTGCATACAGGTATGCCCAAACGGCTTCCCACTGCCTGGGCTAGCAGTTTCGCCTGATTATATCCCCTCACCGCCATCCTCTTTCGATGGAGGGGGACTGGAATCAAGGCGTCTGGCCCAACGCTCTGTATAAAACTTCCCAGATACTCTGCCATCTGCTCCCCAAAGAAATCCGCGTACTCCCGCCTGCCACTGTATTTAAAGCGATAGATGGATGCCGCTACACTCTCATAGGCATATAGCGCCCTTCCTCTCTCAAACAAATGCCCTTTCCTTCTGCAGTCAGCACAGAATTCCCCCTCTTTCGCCATCTTTTTCCCGCATTTCATGCACCAGGGTGGTGTCAGGAGCTTTAGCTTCCCCAGGCATTCCAGGCAGATTTTCTCCCCTGCTGGTACCACAATATCATCGCAGACCGGGCAGCGAAGGGGGAAAAGTAGCTGCAGTGCCCCCTGCCAGAGCTTTGTCAGGGCCTTTGCCCTTATTTTTGGTGCTGTTTTCGGTCTCATCTTCGTGACAGTTTGCCTTTGTAAATCTGGTACTCTTTTGCTTTTCTCTCCCATGGTTCCTCGAATCCTCCTCTTCCAGGAACCTTCTCCGACTTAACTGCCATATCTTGCAGCTTCTCTATCCTCTCACCCAAGGAATGCACTGCCCTTTGTACATTCCCTGAGTGCTTTCCCTCATGCCTCCTGTGGCGTCAGTGCCATTCCTATCCGCACATACAGCCCTAGAAAATCTTCATTCTGTCAGCCAGCGCTGTATATCTTCGATTCTCGCTGACATTGTCTATCATACCACGCACAGTGGCGCTGCTGCCCAAAATGGTGACACAGCTTCTAGCCCTAGTGATGGCCGTATACAGCAGATTTCGATTGAGGAGCATCTTTGGCCCTCCCAACAGCGGTAGAATCACTGCCGGATACTCGCTTCCCTGGGATTTGTGTATGGTGATAGCATAGCACAGCTCCAGCTCATCCAACAGGGTAAACGGGTAAGTAACTCTTCTATGCTCATCATACTCTACCACCAGGCAAGATGCCGCCTCCTGAATCTCTAAAATGCGCCCCATGTCCCCATTGAAAACACCGGCCCCCCTGTCTACAGGAATGCCATACTTGCTGACAATCTCCCATTCTAACTGATAATTGTTTCGAATTTGCATCACCTTGTCACCCTCCCGGTAGACACAGTTGCCGGCCACATGCTCTTTTTTGCGTCCGTCAGGGGGATTTATATATTTCTGCAAAATGCCGTTCAGCGTCTCGCAGCCCAGCGCACCCTTGCGCATAGGAGTGAGTACCTGTATATCAAAAGGTGTAGCCTTCACATACCGGGGGAGTTTTTCCTGTATCAATTGTATCATATGTTTATATATGACATTTATGTCATTTCTTTCCAACAGAAAGAAATCTTTTGATTTATTGTCCAGCGCAATCTGCTCCCCATTGTTGATCCGGTGGGCGTTCACAATGATATCGCTCTCCTCCGCCTGTCGAAATATCTTTTTCAGCTCTACCATGGGAAAGCACTTGCTGGAAATCAAATCTCGCAGCACCTGGCCTGGCCCCACACTGGGCAGCTGGTTCACATCGCCTACCAGTACCAGCCTGGTACCCGGAGCCACCGCTTTCAGCAACGCCTGGAATAATTGGATGTCAACCATGGACATTTCATCGATAATCACCACATCCGCCTCCAGCGGATTCTCTTCATTTCTCTCAAATCTTACCTTCTTTGTATCCTCATCGGAAAGTGCACTATTCAGCTCCAGCATGCGGTGAATGGTCCTTGCCTCAAACCCTGTGGCCTCGGTCATACGCTTTGCAGCTCTGCCTGTAGGCGCTGCCAGGAAAATGTCCAGCCCTTCTGCCTCAAAATAGCGGATCATCATATTGATCGTGGTGGTCTTGCCTGTCCCAGGACCTCCCGACAGCAGAAACAATCCATTGTGTATGGACTCTGCCACCGCCCGAAACTGCAATTCGTCCAGTTCCATTTTCAGATTCTTTGCCAGCTTTTCCAGCTGTGCCGCCACTTCCACGTCCAGACCAAAGATCCTATTCTCCCCACCGCCTTCTGCCTGGTGCTCCGAAACCATGGGAATGTTCAATTCGTGCAGCATACGGGCACAATTTAACTCCGCATAGTAATAGGATGTGGCAAAAACCTGGTCTCCCTTTATCACTAGCTTCTTGTCCATCATAAGATTGTCCAGCTGGGGACGTATATACTCCTTTTCCACCCCCAGAAGATCTCTTGCCCGCTCTAGCAGCCCCTCCATAGGGAAATAGCAATGCCCCTCTCCCACTGTCTGCATCAGCGTATAAAAAATACCACTGCGAATGCGGTAGTCAGAGTCTGTGTGAATCCCTATCTTTGCTGCCAGCTCGTCCGCAAGGCGGAATCCAATTCCGTGGATATCCTCGGCCAGACGATAGGGATTCTCTTTCATAACATGATAGAGCTCCATGCCATAGGTCTCATATATTTTTACTGCCAACGTGTTGGAGATGCCGTACTGTTGCAGAAAGACCAATGCATCCCGCAGGTCCCTCTTCTCCTCCATCTGCACGGCAATGTCCCTAGCCTTGCGTTCACTGACACCTCGCACCACTGTCAGCCGCTCTGGCTCTTCCTCAATGATCCGAAAGGTATCATCACCAAACTGTCTTACAATTCTGGCTGCCAGTGCAGGTCCCACACCCTTGATAGCCCCGGATCCCAGGTATCTCTCCATGCCGATGCTGTCCTTTGGCACCACCACCTGAAAGCTGGCCATCTTAAACTGCATCCCATAAACCGGATGATCCACATATTCACCCAGAGCAGCAATGTTTTCTCCCTGAGAAAGGCCCTTGCCCATTCCCACACAAATAATCTCATTGCCCTCTGACATCAGGTTCATGACCGTGTAGCCGTTCTCATTATTCTGAAAAATGATATGTTCTACATATCCGTTTACGGTCTCCATGCAGCTTCCCCACAATCCTACATATCAGAACAAGGCTGCTTATTCATGCAAGCAGCCTTGTCCTGAATGTATCATTTCGTCCTTATCCCGATTCCTAATTCTCTGCCACTGAAGCCACTGCCTCAGCGTCTTCCGCTTCCTTTGTCCCATCTGTGGGAAGTTCTACTGTGCCAAAGTTCCGCTTCATCTGATCGTATAGCATCTGTGCCAAGCCCAAACCGCCATTCTGATTGGTTGTCTCCTCTGCCACAGCCTGAATCATCTGATCCTTATAATAATCCATCATGGTAGCAGTGTAGTTGGAGGTATTCTCCTGAGAGGGAATGGTCTTCATCATGCCCTTGTACATCTGCTCAATGAAATAAGCCTCAAACTGCTTGCAGGCATCCATCAGCTCCGTATCAGTGGCCTTTGCATAGTCCGCATCCTTTAATTTATCCTGCAGCTTTGCCGCTCTCTGATTGGCGGCATTTGCATAGGTGTCACTGTACATCCCCGCTATATTGCTAAAATCCACCATAACTTTTCCTCCATCCTGGCGTCATTCCAAAAATGATAACTGTAAGTAATTCACAAGCTAGTGCAAGGCCAAATAACGCCTTATCTCTGTGCACTTAGCGACGTAAGTTATTGGCCTGCTGCAGCATTTCATCCGAGGCAGTGATGGCTTTGGAATTCAACTCATAGGCACGCTGGGCCACAATCATATTCACCATCTCATCCACCACCTGTACATTGGAGCCCTCCAGATAGCCCTGAATTACTTTGCTCTTATCCACTGCTGTGTTGGTGGCCTCATTGATAGGCTGACCGCTGGCTGCAGACTGTTCATACAGAGTATCTGCCAGGCGGTTCAATCCGTTAGGATTATTAAACTGGAACAATGCAAGCCGGATCCCCATAGGCTGTGGATTGTTTTTTGCGTCTGGGTAGCATAATTCACCGTCACCGCTTACCGTAACATTGCTCACTATGTAATTCTGGTTCAAAATGATAGGCCGCCCATTGGTATCCAATACCGGAAGTCCGTCCTCATTGGCCAGCATATTGCCGCCATTGGAGGCCAGTGTGAACTGGAAGTTACCATTGCGGGTGTAATAGGTATTGCCATCAGCTCCCCTTACCGCAAAGAAACCCTTTCCGTCTATCATAAAGGCAGTGTCGCTCTCTGACGACAGCGCATTGCCCTCCTTAAATATAGTAGTAATAGCAGAATTGCGCACACCCAAACCCACCTGCGCGCTGGTAGGCTTGCGCTCTCCGTTAGCTGTGGTGGTCTTTGTCTGCAAGGTTTGATATAACAGGGTCTTGAATTCATTCACCTGTGTCTTAAATCCCTGTGTATTTACATTGGCGAGATTGTTGGCAATGGTGTCTAAATTCGTCTGCTGGGCAATCATACCGGTTGCCGCTGTCCATAAACTGCGTACCATAATACTGGTTCCTTTCTTCCACTCACTTATTCTGATTTCTATCTGGTGAAATACCAGGGCATTTCTTTCAGACTATAATCTGCCTAACTGGGTAGTGGCAATCTCCAGGGAGCCGTCATAGGTCTGGATAATCTTCTGAGCGCTCTCATAATTTCTGGTAATGGCAATCAAATTCACCATCTCAGACACTACCTGTACATTGGACATCTCCAAATAGCCAGAGTTTATCACTGCATTAGCCTGTGTGGTCCTGGCACCCTCTATGGGTCTGTAATAGGTCTCACCATATTTTTCCAGGTAATCATAATTTTCGAAATCCGTCAGACCAATT
>CANRZC010000174.1 GCA_947644185.1 uncultured Acetatifactor sp. | reverse complement strand
AGAGGACTGAAAATCCTCGTGTCACTGGTTCGATTCCGGTTCTGGGCATTTTTTGGTGGATAAATAGCATGGAAGGGCATATTTTCAGCCTTTTGATGCTATTTTTTTGTGATAATATATGCTATAATAAAAGAAATGTATGTATGAATAATCATTCATTTAGGGAGAAAGATCATGAAAGAGAAACTGGCTGGGGAAATGACAGAAACGGAAAGGAGTTCGGAGACAAAAGAGAAAAAGCCGAAGTCAAAGAAAAAGTATATTCTGATTGCACTTCTTCTGATATTGGTAGCAACATTGGCCGTGGCGGCATATCTATATTACAGGGAAATAGTTTACTACCAAACTCATTTTTTCCCGAATACGAATATCAATGGTATGGACTGTAGCAATATGGAGGTTACAGCAGTTATAGATGCATTGGAAGCTCGCATTGACGGATACGCGTTGGCAGTGGTTGGGCGAGATTACAGGACAGGTGAGTCTGATGTGATTCTGGGGGTGCTTGAGCCAGATGATATTGCGCTAAAATATGTGGGCACTGGAGAAGCTGTAGAGGCCCTGTTGCAGCAACAGGATGAATTCATGTGGATAGAGGCCTATTGGGATAGACAGTACATCTATTCTCTGGAGCAAGATATTAATTTTGATGAGAAATTGCTGGAAAGCACAGTGAAATCCTGGGATGCCTGCAAGCGAAAGAATATGCAGATAGCACAGGATGCCCACCTCAGTGAGTATTTAGAAGAAAAGGGAGGCTATGAAGTAATTCCTGAGACTATGGGGACAGAGCTTGATGTAGACAAAGCCCTCTCCTTTATCGTGGAGGCGGTTGCAAGCCAGGCGGCATCGGTGGACTTGGAGGAGCAGAAATGTTACAAGGAGGCTTCCATCAAAAGTGACGACAGAAAATTGAACCGCATCGTGAACAATGCCAATAAATGGCTTGGCACCAAAATTATTTATGACTGGAATGGCACAGAAGTTGTATTGGACAATGAGATACTGAAGGACTGGGTTACCATTGAGGAAGATGGAAATGTGGTGCTGAATGAGGAGGCTGTAGGAGCTTTTGTAAAGGAACAGGCCAAAGCCTATGATACTTATGGCAGGAAGAAAAACTTTATGACCTCCCATGGGTATGAGATAACATTGCCTGGAAGGAACTATGGGTGGAAAACAGACGTGGAAGGGGAGACCAAGGAGCTTATAAAGCTGATACGTCAGGGAAGCAGTATCGAAAAGGAACCGCTATATAGCATCAGAGCAGGGCAGAAGGGCAGCAACGACATAGGGGATTCCTATGTGGAGGCAGATTTAAGCGGCCAGCATCTGTATTTATACCAGGATGGGAATTTGGTGCTGGAGACAGACTTTGTATCTGGTACAATGGTTTCTTCCCGGGACTGTGTCACGCCGGAGGGGGTTTTTGGCCTACTGTACAAGACCACAGATGCTGTACTTCGAGGAGAGACTTATCGCACGCCGGTGAAATACTGGATGCCTTTTTATGGAAATTATGGGATGCATGATGCCAACTGGAGAGGTGCTTTTGGCGGCAAAATCTTTATCACCAATGGATCCCATGGATGCATTAATCTGCCACCCAGTGCGGCAGAAAAGATATATCAGTATGTGTCGGAGGGATTTCCGGTGGTGTGCTATTATCCTGAAGGAATCCCCTACATAGGTCCGCCTCCGGAACCGCCCACAGAGGGTGAAGCGGGACAGGTGCCCACGGAAGGCCAGGCAAATCCAGAGGGACAGGTGCCCGTGGAGGGCCAGGCAAATCCAGAGGGGCAGGTGCCACCGGAAGGTCAGGCAAATCCAGAAGGACAGGTGCCCGCAGCATAGTGCAGTAAAAGAAGTGTAGGTAGTATGAAAAAGAGAATATCAAAAAGACGCACAGAAAGACAAGCAAGAAAGTGGCAGAAAAAATTGGAGAGATTCCGGCAGGAAGAGAGACAGATCAGGGAAATGGCTCCTGACATTTTGCAGTCTCACAATTTCAATCGGATGAAAGAATATATCCAGCATGGGGATGTGACAGTGAACGCACATGTGCTGCGTGTGGCCAGGTGCAGTATTGCCCTAAGTGAATATCTGCATATCTCCTGCAGCAGGAGAGAATTGATCAGAGGGGCGCTGCTCCATGATTATTTTCTCTATGATTGGCATGTACCCGATGCGGAATGTCCCCATAGGCTCCATGGCTTTTATCACCCGGGGACAGCTTTGCAGAATGCGCTAAAAGAGTATCCGTTGACCAGCCGGGAGAAAAATATCATAAAGCGGCATATGTGGCCGCTGACAATGGTACCGCCCAGCTGTAGGGAAGCGTGGATTGTCACAGCCGCTGACAAATGGTGTTCTCTGTTAGAGACATTATACATTTATAGAGGACATGGCGTGGTCCATGTGAAATTGAGGAACAGTTAAACGAAGTGGAGCATTTGTTTGAAAAGCTATGGAAACATGCAGAAAGTGATTGTTATCCCTACCATATGCCGGGGCATAAGCGCCGGTGCTTTGGAATGCTTCCTGAAGAATTGTGTAAACTAGATATTACAGAGATAGACGGATTTGACAATCTGCATCAGCCGGAGGATATCCTTTCCAGTCTCCAGCAGGAAGCGGCCAGGCTCTATGGGGCGGAGGAAAGCTTTTATCTGGTGAACGGAAGTACCTGCGGCATATTAAGCGCAGTCAGTTGTGCGCTGCCTGGGGGCGGGCATATTCTCATGGCCCGCAACTGCCACAAATCAGCCTACCATGCAGCCTACCTGCGGGGGCTGCGGATCACCTATCTATATCCGACTTACCGGGAGGAATATGATATTTATGATGTGGTAGAGCCTTGTCAGGTTCGTTGTGCCCTAGAGAGAGAGCCGGATATCAAAGCGGTTCTTATAGTGTCTCCCACCTATGAGGGCAGGATATCAGATATTGGGGCCATAGCAGAGATTGTCCATGAAAAAGGGATTCCCCTGATTGTGGATGAGGCCCATGGAGCCCATTTGGGACTAGGGGAAGGCTTTCCAAAGAATAGCTGCCAGCTGGGGGCTGACCTGGTGATCCACAGTGTGCACAAGACGCTTCCAGCCTTGACCCAGACAGCATTGCTCCATGTAAATGGAAACAGGATCCACAGAGGGCTTCTGAAACGTTTTTTGCGGATTTACCAGTCCAGCAGTCCATCCTATCTATTGCTGATGGGCATTGACAATGCGCTGCAATTCGTAGGGTTGCAGGGGCAGATGCTGTTTGCACGGTTTCGGCAGCGCTATGAGGCCATGCTGAAGGAACTGGGGGTATGCAAGCACTTGCGGTTTCTGACAGATTTCCAGGGAAGGCAGGATATAGGAAAGCTGCTGATCTCAGTAAAAGGGACGGGAATTACCGGAAAGCAGCTATATGATATACTGCTGCAGGAATATCATTTGCAGCTGGAGATGGCATCTACAAGCTATGTGCTGGCTATGTTTACCATAAATGATGAGGAACAGGCCTATGGGCGAATGACAGAGGCATTACTGTCTATTGACCGCTGGCTGGAGACCCAGGCTGGCAAATTGGGCACAGCAGGTACAAGGGGGCATGGGACAGAGAAGCTAGGCAGGGCAGGCACAGATGTGCTTGATGGCAAATGGTCAGATGCAAAAGCCTTAGACTGGGGACAGGTGGATGGAATCTCCCTTGGGGTGGCATGGGATATGCTCACAGAGGTAGTGGAGCTTGGGGAAAGCATGGGCAGACTTATGGGGGAATTTATCAATCTGTATCCACCTGGCATACCTATATTGGTGCCAGGCGAGCGGATGACAGAGGCGGTATATAGAAGGATTTTGGAGGCAATAGCCCAGGGGCTTACGGTGCAGGGGGTACAGGTGTCAGAGGGGAAAGGCTTATCTGTCCCAGTGATTTGTGAGCAAGATCAAGGACATGATTTGGCATAGATGTAAGCTGTGGGCACTTCTGCCATGTAGAACAGGAAATAATCTACCAACAGGAAAGCGGAGGATTTAGAGATGAGAAGAACAAAAATTATTTGTACCATCGGGCCAGCCAGCGATAGCGTGGAGCGTTTGCGGGAGCTGATGCTAGCCGGGATGAATGTAGCCAGATTTAACTTTTCCCATGGCAATCATCAGGAGCAGCGGGAGAAGCTTAGAAAGGTGCTCCAGGCCAGGGAAGAGCTGGGGCTTCCAGTGGCCACTATGCTAGACACCAAGGGACCGGAAATTCGCTTGCGGGATTTTGAGGGAGGCAGGGTCCAGCTGGTGAGCGGACAGCAGTTTGTGCTGACTACAGAAGAGATTCTGGGCACAGACCAGCGGGCAGCTATCTCCTATAAAAATCTGAAAAATGATATCCATCAGGGTACCACGATTCTCATAGACGATGGCTTAATCGAGATGACAGTGGAGGAGATCCAGGGTGAGGAGATTATCTGCCGGGTGATTAACGGTGGCTTTGTGTCCAATCATAAGGGCGTCAATGTGCCGGGGGCAGTGCTGTCCATGCCTTATATCAGCGATGTGGACAGAGAGGATATCCTGTTTGGTATAGAGATGGGCTATGATATTTTGGCAGCCTCTTTTGTGAGATGCAAAGAGGACATTCTGGAAGTGCGAAAGATTTTGGAAGAGCATGATTGCAACATGAAAATCATAGCCAAAATCGAGAACATGCAGGGCATACAGAATTTGGAGGAAATCCTCAGCGTATCAGATGGTATTATGGTGGCAAGGGGAGATATGGGGGTGGAAATTCCCTTTGAGGAGGTCCCCATCCTGCAGAAAAAGATGATCAAGCTGGCCAACGATCAAGGAAAGCATGTGATCACAGCTACCCAGATGCTGGAGTCCATGATCAAGAATCCTAGGCCAACCAGGGCAGAGACCACGGACATTGCCAATGCGATTTATGATGGGACCACAGCAATCATGCTCTCTGGCGAGAGTGCGGCTGGAAAATATCCGGTGGAAGCGGTAAAAACCATGGCGAAAATCGCGGAATGTGCCGAAAAAGATATTGACTATGGTACTAGGATGCGGAGAGATGATCACAGGCAGGGGGCAGATATTACTACAGCACTGGCTTATGCCACATGCACGGCGGCAATGGATTTGCAGGCAGCGGCCATAATTACTGTCACAATGTCTGGCTTTACCGCGGAGGCAATCTCAAGATTTAAGCCCCAAAACCACATCATAGGCTGTACAGTCCAGGAGAAGGTTTGCAGACAGTTGAACCTTTTGTGGGGGGTGAGCCCTCTGATGATTCAAGAGGAGAAAAATGCCGAGACCTTGTTTGGCAATGCAGTGGAAGAGGCAAAAAAGGCTGGCTATGTGAAGACAGGTGATATTGTGGTGCTGACCGCGGGAGTGCCACTAGGAATGGCTGGCACCACGAATATGATCCATGTAGTTGAGGTTAGATAAGCCATGGGAAAGATTTTGTGCCTGATGGGAAAGAGCAGTACCGGAAAGGATACTATCTATAAGCACTTACTTTCAGACAGGGATCTAAAGCTTCAGAAAATAGTACCCTATACCACAAGGCCTATCCGGGAAGGAGAGCG
>CANRZC010000173.1 GCA_947644185.1 uncultured Acetatifactor sp. | reverse complement strand
AGCGAAGCGGTTCCTATAATACAAGATAACAGAAAGCTGCCCTTGCTTTCTGTTAGAGCCCTATAACGATAGGAAGGAGATTGCTATGCTGAAGATCTTCAAATATTTAAAGGAATCCAAGTGGTCCGTGCTGGCCATCATTGTGCTGCTGGTGGCCCAGGCTTACTGCGATTTGGCTTTGCCACAGTACACTGCGGACATCGTGGATGTGGGAATCGGCCAGAAAGGTATTGAATATGCAGTGCCAGAGCGGATGCAGGAATCAACCTTTGGCAGGGTGGCAAATCTGATGACCCAGGAGGAGAGAGCGCTTTTGACATCCGCCTATGAGCAGGCGGAGGATGGAAGCTATCTGTTCCGGGGGGATGATAAGATAAGAGAACAGCTTGACGAGAGCATGGGGATACCGCTTCTGATTGTATCCATGATGGAACAGGGGAGCGGAATGGCTGGCATGGGCGTATCCGAAACCGGGGATGGATTTGACATAACGCTCTCTGACGCTCAGGTGCTAGCGCTGCGGGAGCAGGTGCTGGAAAAGCTGGGGGACACAGGGGAGACTGTCATTGCCCAGAGAGCCCTATTGTTCGTGCAGGAAGAATATGAGCGCCTGGGAATGGACTTAGGGAAGATACAGCGAAACTATCTGTACCGAACAGGGGGGATGATGTTAGCCTACTCTGTGGTGATGATGATCACTGCCATTCTGGTGGGACTGCTGGCCTCCCGGATCGGCGCGAAGCTGGGGCTGAATCTGAGGGAGAGAGTGTTTAGCAGGGTGGTGTCCTTCTCTCATGCAGAGATGGAGAAGTTTTCCACGGCTTCTCTGATCACCAGGAGCACCAATGACATCCAGCAGGTGCAGATGGTAGTGGTAATGATGCTGCGAATGGTAGTGTATGCCCCTATCATTGGCATTGGCGGCGTGGTGAAGGTATTGCGCACCAGAACTGGTATGGGATGGATCATTATTGTGGCAGTGGCCTTGATTCTGGCGCTGGTAGGGGTGCTGATGGCGGTGGCTATGCCTAAATTCAAGAAAATGCAGACATTGGTGGATCGTCTGAATCTGGTATCTCGGGAAATTTTGACTGGTGTCTCAGTGATTCGTGCTTTCAGCCGGGAAAAATTTGAGGAGGAGCGGTTTGACAAGGCTAACCGAGAGCTGATGCGGACGCAGCTGTTTACCAATCGGGTGATGAATATCATGATGCCAGTGATGATGCTTATTATGAATGGTATCAGTATCATGATTGTATGGTTTGGGGCCAAAGGGATTGATCTGGGAAATCTCATGGTGGGAGATATGCTGGCCTTTATCACCTACACCATGCAGATTGTCATGTCCTTCCTGATGCTGACCATGATCTCTGTAATGCTGCCCAGGGCAGGGGTGGCTGCTGGACGTATTGAAGAGGTCATTGACACCCAGTCCAGCATTACAGACAAGGAGCAGGTTCAGGATGAGAAGCTAAAGGATGCAAAAGGACTGGTGTCCTTTGAGGATGTGTCCTTTCGATATCCAGAGGCGGACGAGGATGCGCTGCAGAATCTGACATTCACTGCAGGCCCTGGGGAGACCACTGCCATCATCGGCAGCACAGGCTGCGGGAAGTCTACGCTGTTGAACCTGATTCCTAGATTTTACGATGTGACAGGAGGCCGCATTACCATAGACGGCGTGGATATCAGAGAGCTTTCGCAGCATAAGCTGAGAAGCTTACTGGGCTATGTGCCGCAAAAGGCAGTGCTGTTCTCCGGGGATATTGCCTCCAACATTAAATTCGGCGGGGCATGGAAAGAGGGGATTCCACAGATCAGCGACCAACGCATGGAAGAGGCGGCCCAGATAGCACAGGCTACGGAATTTATAAAGAGCAAAACAGATGGATATCACAGCGAGATCTCCCAGGGTGGTACCAATGTGTCCGGGGGACAAAAGCAAAGGCTTTCCATTGCCAGAGCCATTGCAAAATCACCTAAAATCTTTTTGTTTGACGACAGCTTTTCTGCATTGGACTATAAGACGGATGTTACGCTGCGAAAAGCGCTGCGGGAAAAGACAGCAGATGCCACAGTGATCATTGTGGCCCAGCGGATCAGT
Source organism: uncultured Acetatifactor sp. (assembly GCA_947644185.1). GTDB lineage: Bacteria > Bacillota > Clostridia > Lachnospirales > Lachnospiraceae > Acetatifactor. Next base: position 3,521 of record CANRZC010000173.1, on the reverse strand, counting down.
ACGATCCTGAACGCTGACCGTATTATTGTGTTGGACGAGGGGAGAATTGCAGGCATGGGCACCCACAGGGAGCTTTTGAAAGAATGTGAGGCTTACAGAGAGATTGCCAGGTCACAATTGTCCGAAGCGGAGCTGAAGGGAGGTGCAGCAGTATGAGTCAGAATGAAAAAACCACCCGGCCTACAAAGAATGTCAGAAGGCCCCATGGTCCCCACGGCGGCATGATGGCAGGGGAGAAGGCAAAGGACTTCAGAGGAACTTTTAGGAAACTGCTGGCCTACATGGGTAGATACAAGATAGCACTGATTGCGGTCATGATTTTTGCAGCAGGAAGTACCGTATTCAATATCGTCGGTCCAAAAGTGCTGGCTAAGGCCACCACAGAGCTGTTTAACGGTATGATGGCAAAGTTTGCTGGCACAGGAGGGATTGACTTTGGACGGATTGGCCAGATCCTTTTGTTTCTTCTGGGACTGTACGCCTTAAGCGCAATGCTTTCCTTTGTACAGGGTTTGGTGATGACGGAGGTTTCCCAGAAGCTCTGTTTCCGGTTTCGACAGGAGATATCGGAGAAGATCAATCGGATGCCCATGGCCTATTTCGAGTCAAGGACAGTGGGTGAGGTGCTTTCTCGGATCACAAATGATGTGGATACGCTAGGGCAGAGCCTGGGACAGAGTATTACAACCCTGATCACCTCCGTAGCCACATTGGTGGGTATTTTGATCATGATGCTGTCCATTAGCCCAGTGATGACACTGATCGCCCTTGTGATCCTGCCCATCTCAGGGGGGCTTATCGGTGTGGTGGTGAAGCATTCCCAGAAATATTTCATCGATCAACAGACTTATCTGGGTAAGATTAACGGGCAGATTGAGGAGGTCTACAGCGGTCAGAATATCATCAAGGCGTTCAACCGAGAGGAAGCCAGTCTGGCGGAATTCGGCGAGACCAATCAAGTATTGTACCAGAGTGCCTGGAAGTCTCAGTTTATCTCCGGCATGATGCAGCCTATCATGACCTTTGTGGGAAATCTGGGATATGTGGCGGTGGCTGTCAGCGGCAGTATGCTGGCCATCAGAGGCATCATTGAAGTGGGCGAAATTCAGGCCTTTATCCAGTATGTGAAGAACTTTACACAGCCCATCACACAGGTAGCCCAGGTCTCCAATATGTTCCAGTCCACAGCGGCTGCTGCAGAGCGTGTATTTGAGTTCCTGGAGGAGCCGGAGGAGGACGTGACCGTGGCCAGTGCGGTACATCTGGAGCAGATGCAGGGAGCAGTTTCCTTTGACCATGTACAGTTTGGCTATCAGCCGGATAAGGTGATTATCCATGACTTTAGCTGTCAGGTGAAGCCAGGGCAGATGGTGGCTATCGTAGGCCCTACCGGCGCAGGCAAGACCACTATGGTGAAGCTGTTAATGCGGTTTTATGATGTGAACAGCGGCAGTATTCTGGTGGATGGACATAATGTGCGGGATTTCAACCGCAGTGAGCTGCGGGAGAATTTCGGCATGGTATTGCAGGACACCTGGCTCTTCCACGGGACCATCATGGAGAATATTCGCTATGGCAGACTGGATGCCACAGATGAGGAAGTGATTGCCGCAGCCAAAGCGGCCCATGTCCATCACTTTATCCAGACCCTGCCAGGAGGCTATCAGATGGAGCTGGGGGAGGATGCCTCCAATGTGTCCCAGGGACAGAGGCAGCTACTCACCATTGCCCGGGCCATTCTGGCGGACAATCCTATCCTGATCCTGGACGAGGCCACCAGCTCTGTGGATACCAGGACAGAGATCCGGATCCAGAAAGCCATGAACAACCTGATGAAAGGCAGAACCAGCTTTGTCATTGCCCATAGACTCTCCACCATCCGGGACGCGGATGTGATCCTGGTGATGCGGGACGGAGATATTGTGGAGCAGGGAAGCCATGACGAGCTGATGGCAAAGGGCGGTTTCTATGCGGAGCTGTACAATGCCCAGTTCGAGGGACAGGGGAGTGGGGAGATTGCCTAAAGAGGAAATATACTGAGAAAATTGGATGCTTTCCGTCAGTGAGGATTGAGTGGCGGTTGTGCAACATAAATTTTATTGACATGCGCATAATATTGATATATAATAATTGTACAAAAAATTGAACAATTAATTGTACAAAAATGGAGTGATATTATGTTAGCGGTGAATTATTCTACTATTAGAAACAATCTAAAGACATACTGCGATGAGGCGACTGACAATAATGAGACAGTGATTGTCACACGTAAAGATGAAAAGAATGTCGTGATATTGAGTCTGGAAAAATATAACCAGATCATGAAAGCGGCAAGGAATGCGGAATATCTTGCTATGCTTGACAGGGGCATAGCTCAGCTTTCCGCCGGAAAAGGGCAGCGCCATGAACTGATCGAGGTGGATGACGATGAATAAGCTTTGGTCAGATCGCGCGTGGGACGATTATCTGTATTGGCAGATGCAGGACAAAAAGACGCTTCGAAAGATAAATGAACTAGTGAAGGATATTGAGAGAAATGGTTTGTCTGAAGGAACCGGCAAGCCGGAACCTCTGAAGCATCGGAAAGCGTGGAGCAGGCGGATTGATAAGGAGAACAGACTGGTCTACGATATGGATGAACACGGAAATCTCTGGATTATCGCCTGCAAGGGACATTACGAGGACTGAGGCGGAAAGGACAAAAATGTTGAGGCGGATTTTCTATGAAAAGGGAGAATTGTTTAGGGGATATGGAACGGTAGGATTCCATGGAGCAAGAAAGCACCATGGAAAAACAGGATAACAGGTTGGTGGCCAGCTTCCTGCAGTCGGTGTACGGTGCGGAGGTGGAGGACCTTAAACGGCAGCTTGCGGAGTAAATGATTTGGGGCAGATGTGACGGGGGAGACATGGAGTTGCCTAAAATGTTGTGTACCGAATAGCACACATGGGACGGGAGGCCCGTAGGCGATTATTTCATCTACCTCCTACTCAATCGGACCTTGATGTAAACCGGCGGAAATTGTGTCGTTAATATGCTTTTGCATCTGTTCTGGTGTTTCGTCAAAATTATATTTTATCCACTGGTAGATGATTCCAAAATACCCATAGATAAAAAAGGACATAAGATATGAGGACTGCTTGTCGTATGTTTCCCCCGATGGTATCAAATCCTCAAGCGCACGCATAAGGACAGATATAAGGTTGTTGTGGTAGAGCGTTGAAAATAAATGCCTGTTGTCATAGATAAATGCCGTCAGGCCTGAATCCTGCCCTTGCCCAGCATTTCCATGTTTGGCAGAATACAGCTCCCATTCATATTTTATTTTAAAAAGGAGCAGTTCCTCTTTGCTGTTTTTGCTGTCAAAATATCTGTAAAAGGTAGTTCTGCCGATGTCGGCTTCCCTACAGATTGAGTTTACGTTGATTGTATCAAAGTCCTGGGTTTTCATCAGCTTGATAAGTGCATCCGCAAGACATAGTTTCATAAATGCTGTCTGATTCTTTTTCATAAAGGAACA
>CANRZC010000172.1 GCA_947644185.1 uncultured Acetatifactor sp. | reverse complement strand
ATCAAAGGAAGATGCTAAAAAAGCTATGGAGGGCAGAAAATGGAAAAAATAGGAAGTTATTATCAGAGCAGCATCTATAGTAAAACTGCGCAGAATGCAAAGGACGCAGACAGGACAAGGGCGGAGAACGCCAAAAACGCCAATGCCGCAAACGAGAGCAAAAAGGCTCCCACACTTAGCAAGGCTGCACAGAACCTGTTAAAGGAATTGAAGAAGACCTACAGCAATATGGATTTCATCGTGGCTGATTATGAGACGGATGAGGAGGCTGCATCTCTGATGTCCAGGGGCACAGGCGAGTACAGCGCTCTGTTCACTCCTGAGGAGCTGGAGAAGATGGCTGCGGATGAGGATGTGAAGAATAAGAATCTAAAGATTCTGGACAATGCCGTATCCAAACTGGATGAGATGAAGACTCAGCTGGGGGACAAAGGGGAGGATGTTACCCGCATAGGCATTTCATTTGGGGATGACGGAGAGGTATCCTTCTTTGCGGAATTGGAAAAAAATAGTGAAAAGCAGCGGGAGCGCATTGAGAGACAGCGAGAGGATAAGAAGGAAGCTGCAAGGGATACCGAAAGGGCAGAGACAGCAGAGTATCTGGCTCATGGCAGGAGTACCGGCAAGCGCACCACTGTATATGCTTCCACAATAGAAGAGCTGGCGAAGAAGATTGAGCAGGTGGATTGGAGCACCGTAAAAGAGGAGCCTCAGAATACTACGGGTCAGCGTTTTGACTTTACCGTGTAAGATTTTTGGGAAAAAAGCGGATAGCCATTGGCTATTTTGCATAAAAAAAGCATTGTAGTGTCATCATAGTTGCATGAGCTGCTGTGATGGCACTATTGTTGCGTACAACAGGAAGGAAAGGGAGAAAAAATGAAAAAGAGATTGTTGGGCATTTTACTGGTAGCAGTAATGGCAGTATCATTGATGGGCTGCGGGGGTGACGCCGAGGAAAAATCTTCGGCCGAGACCAGGGCAGATGACGGACAGGAATTGGCTTCTACAGAGGAAAGCGGACAGGAAGAAAGCGCTGCCACCAATGGAGAAGAGGGAACGGGAAAGCACCATGTAGAGATTACGGTAAAGGATTACGGCACGATCTCTGTGGAGCTGGACGGGGATGCGGCGCCTATTACAGTGGAAAATTTCCTGAAGCTGGCGGAGGAGGGCTTCTATGATGGATTGACCTTTCACCGCATAATATCGGGCTTTATGATACAGGGTGGGGATCCTTTGGGCAATGGCACTGGCGGCTCCGAGGAAACTATCAAGGGTGAGTTTTCCAAGAACGGGATTGAGAACAACCTGTCCCATACCAGAGGGGCCATCTCCATGGCACGCTCCAAAAAGATGGACAGTGCCAGCTCCCAGTTTTTTATCGTGCATGAGGACAGTACCTATTTAGATAGTGAATATGCCTGCTTTGGCTATGTGACAGAGGGGATGGAGGTGGTGGACGCCATCTGTGAGGGCATTCCCCAGACAGCTTATCTTGACAGTAATGGCCTAGTGGCAAAGGAGAGCCAACCTGTCATTGAGAGTGTAAAAGTTATCGATTGTCAAAATATGTAGAAATTTTTATACAAAATGCCACAATTCTTCTCTGCGCATATTTCACAAAAATGGTCTCACTTTATAAAAAATGCTGACATTTCCATGTTTAATCTGTTATAATATGGTTATAACATATAGTGGAGGTAAGTGTAGTCAGCAGAATTGCAGAAAGTGAGGTTTCAGGTGTTTCAGATAGGAGATTATGTGATATGCAGCAATAAGGGTGTCTGTGTGATAGAGAATATCACGGCGCTGAATATTTCGGGAGTGGATAAGGAGAAGCAGTATTATATCCTGAAACCTTTATATTCCGCTGGGAGTACAGTTTATGTATCAGTGGATTCCCAGAAGGGGCCTATGATGCGCAAGGTGCTGGAGAGAACAGAGGCAGAGCGATTGATTGGTACCATACCAGAGATTCCACTGTTAGTCATTCCAAATGACAAGATGACGGAACAGATGTACAAGGACTGTATGAAGTCCAATGACTGCGAGGAGTTAATAAAGCTTTTAAAGACCATAAACCTGCGCAAGCAAAAAAGAATTCAGGCAGGGAGAAAAGTCACAGCAGTGGACGCAAAGTATTGTCATCTGGCAGAGGAAAATCTCTATGGAGAATTGGCGGTGGCGCTGGACATGAGCCGGGAAGAGGTAAGTGGCTGCGTTATGGCGGCTGTGAATAGCACGAAGACTGTTTGAAAAATTTCAAAAAATCCTTTACTTTTCTACGGAAAGGTATTAAGATAAAAAAGGGATTATTTATCCCTTGGAGAAAGCGTTGAAGAGAAAAGTAGGATGCGGAATGTCACAGAGAGAATCGCCCGGGAGACCGGTGCTGTGAGCGGTTCGGCAGGGAAGCATTTGAAGACCATCTCAGAGTGGCTCTTAATCGGGCACGGAAGCCTCCGTTACAGGCAAAGAGAGGTGGCAGCCATTGTGTCCCGGGCTGCAACAAGGGTGGAACCGCGTTCGGAGAATAGAAACGTCCCTTGCAATTTTAGATTGCAGGGGGCTTTTTTCATGCACAGGCCCGCATATGGAAATTTGCCGCCCAGGCGGCATGCGGGCCGCGCGGCGAGTAGTGGAGAAATGCATTCCCCTACTCGATTGCATGGGATCCATGCGCAAGGTGTTGAGACATTTATATATAGGCAAAGGAAGCAAGAGAAGGAGATGATAAGGAATGGAAGAGTTCAAAGAAAGCTGCAGGAAACTGCGGGAGACCTGTTTTGAGGGAGAAATAAGTATGGCAAAGAAAAGCCTCTGGATGCTGGGGATCTTATGTCTGCTGGTGGGAATCATACATGGCCTGCGGATGGCGCCCATGACGCACAATGTTCTGATCGGATGCGGCAACGGGAACGGCAGCGGGTGTGGAAATGCCAATGGCAGCGACTGTGAGGCCGGCACCGGGAAAGTGGAACAGGGGAAAGAAGAGGGCGGATGTAGATGCAGAAGAGTCCGCAAAAAGGGAAAGGAGAAGAGGCAGAAATGAAAATCACATTGAAGGATGGCTCCGTAAAGGAGTATGAAAGTGCAATGAGCGTGTATGACATTGCCTTAGACATTAGCGAAGGGCTGGCGAGAGCTGCCTGCTGCGGCAAGGTGGACGGGGAAGTGGTGGATCTGCGGACAGTGATAGACAAAGACTGCGAGATGAGCATCTGCACGGCAAATGATGCAGAGGGTCTGGCCACCATTCGCCACACTGCCTCCCATGTGCTGGCGGAGGCTGTGAAAAATCTGTTCCCCCAGGTAAGTCTGGCCATTGGCCCTAGCATTGACACGGGATTTTACTATGATTTCGACCACGAGCCCTTTTCCAGGGAGGATTTGGACGCCATCGAGGCAGAAATGAAAAAAATCATCAAGAATGGTGCCAAGCTGGAGCGCTTTACACTCCCCAGGGAACAGGCAGTGCAATTCATGGAGGATAGGAATGAGCCTTATAAGGTGGAGCTGATCAAAGACCTTCCAGAGGATGCAGAGATTTCTTTCTACAGACAAGGAGATTTTGTAGATCTCTGCGCTGGCCCTCACCTGATGAGCACAAAGGGTGTGAAGGCTTTTAAGCTAATTTCGTCTTCTATGGCCTACTGGAGAGGAGACTCTGACAGAGCCAGACTTCAGCGTATCTATGGAACGGCCTACAACAAAAAGGAGGATCTTGCGGCGCATTTGGAGCGCATGGAGGATGCAAAGCGCCGAGACCACAATAGGCTGGGCAGGGAGATGGAGCTCTTCACCACCGTGGATGTCATTGGACAGGGATTGCCGCTTTTGACACCAAAGGGGACGAAGATGGTGATGAAGCTCCAGCGCTGGATTGAAGACCTGGAGGACAAAGAGTGGGGCTATGTGCGCACCAAGACGCCATTGATGGCAAAGAGCGATCTGTATAAAATTTCTGGCCATTGGGATCACTATAAGGAAGGCATGTTTGTGCTGGGAGATGAGGAGAAGGACAAGGAAGTATTTGCACTGCGTCCTATGACCTGTCCATTCCAGTATTATGTATTCAAAAACAGCCAGAAGTCTTACCGGGATATGCCCTGCCGCTATGGAGAGACCTCTACCCTATTTCGCAATGAGGACTCTGGGGAGATGCATGGCCTGACCAGAGTGCGGCAGTTTACTATCTCTGAGGGGCATTTGATAGTCCGGCCGGATCAAATGGTGGCAGAATTTAAGGGCTGCATTGCATTGGCACAATACTGCCTGCAGACTTTGGGGCTGGAGGAGGATGTGACCTATCATTTGTCCAAATGGGATCCGGAAAACCGTGAAAAATATATCGGTGAGCCTGAGGTTTGGGAAGAGACAGAGGGCCATATCAGGCAGGTGCTGAACGAGCTGGGGATTCCCTTTACAGAGGATGTGGGCGAAGCTGCTTTCTATGGGCCAAAGGTGGATATCAATGCAAAGAATGTATATGGCAAGGAGGACACCATGATTACCATCCAGTGGGATGCCCTGCTGGCGGAGCAGTTCGATATGTATTATATTGATGAGAATGGTGACAAGGTTCGCCCTTATATCATTCACAGGACCTCCATTGGCTGTTATGAGCGCACATTGGCGTGGCTGATTGAGAAATATGCCGGGAAGTTTCCTACCTGGCTGTGCCCGGAGCAGGTGCGGGTACTCCCTATCTCTGAGAAATACGAAGCCTATGCGGACAAGGTGTTGAAAGAGCTAAAAGGGAAAGACATTGATGCAACGATGGATAATCGGTCTGAAAAGATTGGATTTAAGATCCGGGAGGCCAGGTTAGACAGAGTGCCTTATATGCTGGTAGTGGGGCAGCAGGAGGAAGAGGATGGACTGGTGTCTGTCAGAAGCCGGTTTGCGGGAGATGAGGGCCAAAAGCCGCTAAATGTGTTTCTGGATCAGATATGTGAGGAAATTCGGACAAAAGAGATCCGAAAAGAACTTTCAGAATAGTCCTGACAGAATGAGGCATACTAATTCTGTCAGGACTGCAGGTAATGAGACGCGGGACGTCTGGAATGGCTGCAGGCTTTGTCCGGATCCGCCGGCTTTTGCGCTGCTTGCTGGGAATCTGTAGTTAGGTTTTCAAAGAGGACAGCAGCGCAGAAGGAGGCTAATATGGCGGATTTGAAATGTGCGGTGGAAAACTGCGGCTACAACCAGGAGCATCTGTGCAGTAAGGGAGACATCTGCGTAGGCGGCACTAAGGCCTGCGACTGTGAAGGAACCTGTTGTGAGAGCTTTACCCAGAGGCGAGAGGGCATGGATTCCTACAAAAGCTCTGTGGTGCATCCCAGCAGAACAATCAGTATTGACTGCGAAGCTGTGAAATGTGTCTACAATGCTAACTATAAATGCCATGCGGATCATGTGGACATCAAAGGCTGCGGTGCCTGTGACTGTAGAGAGACAGCCTGCGCCACATTTAAGGAGAAATAGGTTGCCTTTTGTAGGAAATTTTTGTAGGAAATAAAAATTTTATATTGACAACGAATGAAATCTGTGATAAAGTTGAAAAAGTGTGAAAAACACATGAAAGCAGAGTATCCGCTCTCACCTTACGGCAATCGGGCCAGTAAGCGTTCACGAT
>CANRZC010000171.1 GCA_947644185.1 uncultured Acetatifactor sp. | reverse complement strand
AGGAAGCCCTTTTGTATGCTGACAGTCTGCGAGATAACAGTCAGGTATCCCATGACACTGCTGCCCCTACAGCGAATCCCGGGGGCAGTACAGTGGAATACACCGAGAAGAGATTGGTTCCTGAGGTCATTCCTGGAATCGAATTTTCCACAGAATATCAGAAACAGGATGTCCATATCGTAGGATTATATATTGACTACCATAATGTAGACTTCTGTAAGCAGCTACAAGCCTTTGTGGACTCTCGAATTGTCAGGAACCACAAGATGTGCAGTCTGCTCCAGGCGGCCGGAATCTCCATTACCTATGAAGCTTTGCAGTCAGAATTTCCAAATGCTGTCATCACAAGGGCACATTACGCGAAATATATGCTACGCCATGGCTATATAAAGAGTATGTCCGAGGCTTTTGAGCGGTATATAGGGGACCAGTGCCCCTGCTTCGTGCCCCGGGAAAAGGTGACACCCTTCGATGCCGTAAAATTGATTCTATCCGCAGGTGGTGTCCCCATTCTGGCCCATCCAGTCCTATACCATATGAGTGACGACGGATTAGATTCCCTGACTGCCAGTTTAAAGGCAGTTGGTCTGATGGGCTTGGAGGCTATCTATAGCACTTACACTGCCGCCGACGAACGCCGGATGCGCGCACTGGCAAAGAGCTATCATCTATTGATCAGCGGCGGCAGTGATTTCCATGGCACCAATAAACCTGGCCTGGATTTGGGCACGGGCTACGGGAGCCTCTACGTACCCTATTGTGTCCTTCAGGATATCAAACAAAATATTCTATCCTAGCCCCTAGCCTTCCACTATCAGATATCTGCCATCGCCGATATCGAACACTTCGTCTGCGTCCAAAATCTCTTCGCCCTCAACACCCTCTGTGTCGATGCCTTCCTCCTCAAAGTATGCCAGCACATCTTCTACAGAATCGACTACTACAGCCATGCAGTCCTCCAGAAAATCCTCAGCCTCCTCCAAAGTCTCTACCACTTTTTCAGGGAACAGCTGCAGCTGGTTTTCCAAAAAACATTCCAATACATCATCATCAAATTGCATTTTTCTGTCCTCCTCTGAATGAATGAAGATCTTATTCACATGATAATACGATCAGGTTCCTATGTCAATATATTCTACAATTCCTCTATTTTTTCCAACATCTTACCAAAAATATTCGCTAAATTTCTACCTTTTGCATAGATTTTTTCATCACATAGCTAATGTCAAGTAAAGCGAAGCAGCTCCAGCGGATATGCAATTATAGCATCTGCACCGCCCTCCTCAAGCTCTTTTCTGTCTCGGAAGCCCCAGAGTGCGCCTACTGTAAAGGCTCCTGCCGCCTTTCCTGTTTTCATGTCTGTGGCTGTATCCCCCAGGTAAAGTAAATCCTCCACCCCAATCCCTATCTGATCCAGAATCCGAAAAACGCCATTGGGACTTGGCTTGATTGGCATGCCCTCCCTCTGCCCTTCTATGACATCGAAGTATCCCTTTCCGTACAGAGTCTCCACCACATTGATGGTCTCCGTGTGGGGCTTGTTGGAAAGGACTGCGATCTTCACATGCTGTGCCTTCAGGGCCGCTAGAAGCTCTGGGATGCCCTCATAGGGCCGTACCCTGTACATGCAATTCTCCTGAAACACCTTCCGATACAGGGCGTAGGCTTCCTCAAAATGTGTCAGCTCCACATCTCCTCCTGCCTGCAACGCCCGTCTAACCAGATTAGCCGCGCCATCTCCCACAAAGTATTTGTATTGCTCCACAGAAAAGGGGCCATATCCAAATTTTTCCATTGTTCTATCACCGCTGTATTTTATGCTGTGAATAGAATCGGAAAGTGTTCCGTCCAAATCAAATATCACTGCTTTTTTCATTCTGTAAGCCATTCCTTTGCTTCCTGATAAATTCTGCCTATGGGCAGTCCTACTACATTATTGTAATCTCCCTCTATCCCCTTGACATATCTGGCAAAGCTTCCTTGAATCCCATACGCTCCTGCCTTGTCCATGCAATCCCCAGAGGCTATGTAAAATCCAATCTCCTCCGCCGTCAGTGGATAGAAAGTCACATCCGTCCTCTCGTAAAAGGTCTTGCGCACCACGTCTGCCCCGGGAGTGGATTGACTTTTCTCACCATTTCCCGGGCGATACAATAATGTCACGCCAGTGTACACTGCATGGGTTTTTCCCGAAAGCTGCCACAGCATCCTGCCAGCTTCCTCAAAGCTATGTGGCTTGCCCAGGATTCGCCCCTCCATAGCCACTACCGTATCCGCACCGATGACCAACACATCCTCTGGACACTCTAAAAGCCCTTCCAGCACTGCCTCTGCTTTCTGTGCTGACAGCTCCTCCACCACTCGCTCTGGCAGCACAGAGCTCACCTTTTCCTCCACATCGCTGACCTTCACCTGGAATTTTAGCCCAATCTGTTCCAACAGCTCTCTTCTGCGGGGCGAGGCCGATGCCAGTATAATCTTCACTCCACTCATACTTTTTTCTCCGGGATGAATGTCCTTGTCATTGGCTCCTGCTCACTCTGCATTCTTTTCGCCTCTGCCACTGCTTCTTCGCAGAACACCTGCTGAGAGCAATATGCCTGCTTTCCTCTCTTACTTGCCCTAGTGTATGTGCCATCTGGCCGAAGCACAGAAGCCTTTACATTGTCATCTAACTGGCATCGTAAAATGTGGAGCAGCTTTTCCTTTAATTCCTGCCGATCCACTGGGAACAAAATTTCCACCCGGCGCTCCAGGTTGCGCGGCATCCAGTCTGCACTGCCACAGTAGATTTCATAGTTCTGGTCATTCTCAAAATAGAAAATTCTGCCATGCTCCAGGAAATTTCCTACAATAGAGCGAACTGTTATATTCTCACTTACCCCCTTGATCCCTGTCCGCAGGCAGCAGATTCCCCTGACTATCAGCTCGATCTTCACGCCTGCTGACGCCGCACTATACAGTGCCGCTATCACGTCCTGGTCACACAGAGAATTCATCTTTGCAATTATATGCGCTGGTCTACCCTCCAAAGCATATTTTTTCTCTCGGTCAATCAAATACAAAAATCGATTCTTCAGCCACAGTGGAGCCAAAGACAGTTTATTCCACACCAGGGGCTCTGAATATCCAGACAGCATGTTGAACACTGCGGTAGCGTCCTCCCCGATGGACTCTGAACAGGTAAATAAGCCAATATCTGTGTAAAGCTTTGCGGTAGCATCATTGTAGTTGCCTGTGCCCAGGTGGACATAGCGCCGAATTCCGTCCTCTTCTCTGCGCACCACCAAAGTTATCTTACTGTGGGTCTTCAGGCCCACCAGGCCATATATCACATGGCACCCTGCCTTCTCCAGCATTCTTGCCCAGACAATATTGTTCTCCTCGTCAAACCGAGCCTTCAGCTCTACCAGAACAGACACCTGCTTCCCATTCTCAGCAGCCTGGGCCAGTGCCGCAATGATCGGCGAATTCCCACTGACCCGGTACAGCGTCTGCTTGATAGCCAGAACCTCCGGGTCCTTTGCAGCCTGGCGGATAAAGTCCACCACCGGCTCAAATGTCTGGTAGGGATGATGCAGTAAAATATCGCCTTTTCGTATTTCATCGAAAATATTGCAGCCTGCTGGCAATTGAGGCACTGGCTGGGGCGTATATTTCGGATTCTTTAAATGCTCAAAGCCCTCCATGCCATATATTTTCATCAACACAGTCAAGTCCAAAGGGCCATCTATCACATAGAGATTCTTCTCGTCGATATGGAGCTCCTCCTCCAGAATCTGCAACAGCCGCTTGTCACAGCGGGCAGCTACCTCCAGCCGGATGGCCTCCCCCCACTGCCGTTTCTTCAACTGCTTTTCAATCTCCTTCAAAAGATCAGCCGCCTCATCTTCCTCAATGGTCAGATCGGCGTTCCGCATGATTCTAAACGGGTATGCGCACACAATGTCGTAATTCAGGAACAGCTTGTGCATATTCCTCTCAATGATTTCCTCCAGAAAGATAATCTTGCGTGTCTTCCCCTCAGAGGGCAGCTCCACCACCCGGCTGAGCACGCTTGGTACCTGTACTGTGGCAAACTCTAACTCCTCACCAATCTCTTTTTTTCGCACCAAGGCGGCAATATTCAGAGTCTTATTTCGAATCAGCGGAAAAGGCCTGGAGGAATCTACCGCCATAGGAGTCAACACCGGATACACATTCTCTTCAAAGTATCTGTCCACAAAGACCATTTCCTTCTTCGTCAGATCCTCATGCCGGACCACGATCTGTAGACCGTTCTCCTTCAGCTTTGGCACCAAAGAACGATTATAAGTAGAATACTGTAGATCCACCAGTTCATGGATAGCCACACTTAAAAGCTCCAACTGCTCTTGCGGTGTCAGTCCTGCGATATCAGGCTTCTGGTACTTGGCATGCACCATATCCCATAGAGAGGCCACGCGGATCATAAAAAATTCGTCCAAATTAGAGGCAGTAATGCTTAAAAACTTCAGGCGCTCAAATAGAAGCATGGATTTATCCCTGGCCTCGTTTAGCACCCTGCGGTCGAACAGAATCCAACTTAATTCTCTGTTTGTATAATATTCTGGATTATAAAAATCAATTTCTCCCATATCAATATCCCTCTTTTCCAACCTTAGAAAATCGTTGCACACTTCCCGTCATATCGCCTGCGCGGCTTCAAAATATTTTTCGCTGCTTCAGCACCGGCTCCACGCTGAATACTTCCTTGAAGAATTCTGCGTTTACCTCCACAAATCCCTTCTCCAGGATAATGTCTTCCTGGGTGTCCACTGTCAGAATCAGCTGGCCATCCTTCAACGTTGCCTTCAGTCCTTTCAGCTTCTGCTTGTGGCTCCTGTCCAGACAACTGGCCAGACGCAAGATAGCTGTCAGCTTTGCCACTATCAAAAAGGCATCCCGCTCTAGACTGCCAATCCGCTGCATATCATAGACAAATCTGCTGTGGTTAAACCGCACCACATTGGCTACAATTTCCCGCTCCTGATGGGAAAGGCCAATGATTTCTGTGGCCATAATAATCTGATAGGAGGTCTCCCCTGTATTCACCAGGCTGATGTATTTCCCACAGTCATGCAAGATGGCCGCCAGCCGCAGGCAGAGCCGCTCCCGCTTGCCCAGCCCATGTACACGCTTTATACTGTCAAAAATGGTGGTGGTAATGTTGTCCAGGGCCTCGGAGCGCTTCCTGCTCACCATATACCGCTTGCTGATGTTGAGCGCGCAGGCGATAATATCCTCCTCGAAATCATGCTCTCCCCGAAACATTTTGATTTTCTCTGCGTACTCATAGGCTATCCCATCGCAGAGGGTTACGCCTGGCGCCCAAACGCGCTTCACCCCCATTAGCTCTGCAATGCATTTGATCAGCACAGCACTGATAAATACCAGATTAACTCTCTCTTGGGGAATATCCATGAAGGATGCGATCTGTACCGGATTCTGACTGCGTAACACTTGAAAAACCCTGTCAAAGTCCTCCGCATTCAGCACAGCCTTATCGCTGTCCCCACCACTCTTTTTCACAGCCCAGGGAGAAAAATAGTCGTCCACAATGATCAGATTCTGTATCTCCCTGTCCTTCAAGTAAAGCTTCTCATAGGTGTCCAGCCTTGCCATGGCCATCT
>CANRZC010000170.1 GCA_947644185.1 uncultured Acetatifactor sp. | reverse complement strand
ATGCCTTTCCGGCTTCTGCCGTAAATTCCACGCCACCTTTGACTGCCCCTTCCAGCAATACCTCTGCCAATACCGTCTCTCCAAAGCCCGACTTCTTCTGGCTCAGGAAAAAATCTCCATTGAAGAGGCAGCCAGAAGAGTGGGCTTTAACCATACGGGGTACTTCGTTCGACAATTCCATATTGCATATGGCTGCACCCCAAAGCAGTTCCAGAAAAGCCAGGCAAAAGAAAATGTATTCCAGCCCTATCAGTCCGCAGGCTGATTCATCAGTTCCGGCATCATCATGCCCATGAGAATCTCTGCCACGGTCCACCCGGTCTCGCTGGCATAGCATGCCCATCCAGCGTCATGGGGTACCGCATATGCCTCCTTCAGATCCATGTCAAATCCCCTGCACCAGGCACCGTCCACCAGGGGATTTTCACTGTACATTTGAGTCCGCAGGCAGAATGCCACGCTGTCCCGCCAGAGCCCTTCAAACCAAGGATCCCCCGTCACATGCCATGCATAGGCAAAGCCCAGGGGAAGCCAGTTGCTGGAATACAGCAAATCCGCCACCGGATCACCGTTTTGCGTCAAAAGAGAGCATTCTCCCAGTGACTCTCTGGAGAAGGCTGCCTTATACCCCTCGTCCCATTCCTTATAGCCTCCGAAAGGATGGCGGACCTTCTGCAGGTCCCTGGCAACTCGGTAAAGCATTTCTCTGTGCTTATCTTCCCCAGTGACCTGATACAGAATGGACAGAGGAAGGATCAACCGGCACATTTCCTGGGTCTGGCTGTGCTCTCTGGCAGTCTCCGGGTAAAGCGCCATGAGAGTCTCCAGGCCTTTGCGGGCTGTCTCTATGTATTCCTCTCGACCACTTATCTTTCCCGTGAGCAATAGGGCTGCATGGTAATAGCTGTTGTAATGGGCAGAAGCCACCCCATGCTCCTCTTTTGCAAGAGCAGCCATGGATGCCTCATTCATATCATATTTGTCCGTCCGCCAGATACGAAGCCCATCCTTTGCAGTGGTCTTTACCAAAAAATCCATGGCACTGCAAATGTCTTCCACATGACTGCTATCCCCCATAAACAGGCAATCATAGAGTCCGGGCAGCACAGCCCTGGCCACATCATCCTGATAGCATACGCTCCAGGAATTCATGCACCAGCGCAGCATCCCTTTGCAGCTTCCTTCCCTTATCAGCATAGGACCATACACCATGCCATCCATTTCTCTTCCCAGGCTGGCGTAATTTTTCTTTCCATTCAGATAGGCGTACATCTTGTAAGCGCCAGCGCACTCTCCTGTGCAGTCCGTTCTAAAGTAGGGCAGCACGGTCTGATTGCCGTCTGGATCGATATTGTGACCCATGCCCTCCCTGATGCCGCCTCTGCCTTCATCGATAAGCATTCTGTCCAGCCATGCAATTCCACGGTCTATGGCTTCTTTGCGGCACTTTTCAAAGTTCTCAGGCTGCCCCACATCCTCCACTGTGCCATACCTCACCACTGGCTCTGGCATCCAGGAGGGTTCCCCTCCTGTAATCCACTGTGCCACATAGCGGACAAGGGTCTGCCATCTGTGTCTAGGGCCAAACCGCGCCTTATTGAAATTGCGGAGGATAAAAGCTGTCCACAGGATGGTATCTCCGCATTTCCACAGGCCATAGGTATTCTCCTTTCGGATTTCCTTAAGATCCAGATCCGCATGGGAATGTGCAATGATATGCTCCTTATAGATCAAAAGCGGGGTCATATCCTGGAGATGCATCTCAGGCACACTCATCCGATTGGCCTCTTCATCCAAAAGGTCCCCGGTAGAAAATCCAGGGATGCCTTCTCCCTTCTCTGGCTCCACGTAAATCAGCCTCTTCTTGACAGTTCCCTCGGGCTCCTTGCACAGATGGTCATGGAAGGAGCGAACGGCCTGAAGGAATACTCTCTTTCCCTTCTCATTTTCTATCTCTAGTTTTTCCCGAAGTCTGGGATCCAGGTACTCCCCGCACTCCTCAGGCAGGACGCAGAAAGCGTCATACGCGGATAAATTCTGGTACACTGCGTCGTAAAAGCTTACCTGTCTGGTTTCTGCGCCGCAGCTTGCCAGCACATCCGTAAAATCACTTTTCTTATCTGCCACAATCAATACTTTCATGGCCACTCACTCCTCTGGATTTTTCATCCTACTTAATACCTGATGTAGTCTGTATGCCGTTCAAAAATGCGTTCTGGAACATAAAGAACAGAACGATCAGCGGAACGGTAAATATAGTGCTAGCCGCCATCATCAAGGCCCACTCCGGCTGTGCGGAGCTGCGGAACATCTGCAGTCCGATACCCAGCGTATACAGCTTGCTGTCCTGTAAGTACATCAACGGTGCCATATAGTCGTTCCAATTACCGATAAACACCATCACCGCTACGGTAGTCAGAATGGATCCGCACATGGGATACACAATATTGTACAAGATGCGCAAATGCCCGGCCCCGTCTATTCTGGCCGCTTCCATTACACTGGAGGGCAAAGATTTCATAAACTGTCTGATCAGATAAATATAGTAGGCGCTTCCGAAAAAGCTGGGCAAAAGCAGCGGCACAAAGGTATTTAAGAATCCCATTTTAGACCAGATGGAGTACAGGGGAATCTGTATAACCTGGCCTGGAATCATCATAGTGGCCAAAATCAGAGTAAACAGCTTACTAGCCCCTCTCCAGGGAACGTGGGTCAGAGAGTATGCCACCATAGGACAGGAAAAAAGGATTCCGATTACCGGCACCGTAGAGGTAATCATGGTATTTTTGATATATTTCGCCAGATCCATCCTCTGGAATACTTCCACGAAGTTCAGCCAGTCCACTGGATTGGGAATCCACTGAGGCGGCGTCATAAAGCAATAGGGCTCTTCCTTCAACGCAGTGGTAACCATCCAATACATAGGCAGAAAGAATACGATACTCAAAGCTATCAGGAGGAGAATTCCCAACACATGATAAAACTTTCCCCGCAATCCCTTGCTTATTACTGCCTCTCGCAATTTGCTTTCCTTATTCATGCTCTTCCCTCCTATTCCACATCATAGTTTACAAGCCGGTCAGACACTTTCCGGGCCAGCGTGGTGGTTACCATAACCACAACAAACAGTATCACTGCCATGGCACAGGCATACCCCATCTTATAATACGAAAAGGCATTCTTATACAAGTACAGGCAGTAGAACAATAGGGAATTTCCAGGGCCGCCGCCTACGCTTCCGCCGCCGGTGGTGGCAAACAACATTCCTTGTGTGAAATACTGGAAGGACCCTATCATGGACATGATAACGTTAAATTCAATGGTGGGCGAGATGTAGGGCACAGTAATCTTGAAAAATCTCTTCCATCCGGTAGCCCCATCCAATTCGGCGGCTTCATAAAGAGAAACCGGCACAGACCGAAGTGCTGCCAGATAAATGATCATGGTGCCGCCACATCGCCAGGCATCCATCATCATTACCGAGATCTTCGTATATCTGGCGTCATTGAGCCAGGAGGGGCCATCTATGCCGAAAATAGCCAAAACTTCATTCAGCAGGCCGTGATTTCCGTTCAAAACCCAGGAAAACAGTGTAACACTGGCCACAATAGGTACCAGCGACGGGAGATAGAAGATGGTGCGGAAAAAAGGAAGCCCGAATACCTTCTTCTGATTCAACAGCATAGCCAGCGCTAATGACACAGTCATTCCTATCAGTGGAGCAAAAATGACAATATACAATGTATTTAAAATAGATTTTCCTATATATTTGTCATGGAATAAGGTATCGTAATTTTCCAGTCCTATCCAGGTGGGCTCACTGAACAAATTATAATCCGTAAAGCTATAATAAAAGGCCAGCAGCACCGGGAAAATCGTAAAGACCACAAAGCCGATGAGCCAGGGAGACGCAAACAGAAGTCCAGCCCTGGCAAACTTCCGCTCTCTCTTGCTGTAGGCAACTTTGGCCTTCTTTTCCGCCGAATTTTTCTTCATTCTCCTACCTCTCCTTTCCGTTTTCAACTTCTGTCATTTCTCTTGTCAAAACAAGTGAGGCGGCAGAAAACCGCCTCACTTGCTGTTTCTTTGTTCTTTGCTTTGCAATCATATCTGCCTGCTAATTATTGAGCGGCAGCATCCACTTCTTCCTGAACAGCCTTCACAGCGTCATCCATTTCCATATTTCCTTCCATGTAAGCGCCCATATTGTTGTTGATGGCATCCAGGTACTCATTTACATATGCGCTCATGGGGAAGGACTGCAATTCTGCTGTCTTGATCAGCTGGGCTGCTTCCTTCATACCTTCGCAGACATCCATTGCTGTCAGTGCATCCAGGGCAGAAGCTCTGGGCATCAGGGAACCTGCATTGTTGCTTCCCTCTGCTATATATGCCATGGACTCCTTGGAGTTCAACCAGGAAAGCACTTCCCATGCGGCCTCAGCGTTCTTTGTCTTTGCATTCATCTCATAGACACCAGCCGTAAACATGGAATTTCCAGGAACCTTCGCAATCTTCCAGTCTTTGCCGTACTCATATCCTGCCTCAACAGCGGCATTATACATACCAGGCATACTGCTGTCAGGCAACAGCAGGAATCCACACTCACCAGTTAAAATAGGATTGGTCACGCTGTCGATAGAGCTGCCATAGTCCTGTTTCCAGTCGGTAACTGCCTGCCAGCCGCCTTGATACTCAATCAGTTCCCTCTGCAGGGCGTAAGCAGCACGCATAGCCTCACTGTCAAATACCGGATTCCCGTCAGCGTCTTCCCAAGAAGCCTCCAGCATAGCCGGCCACATTACGTTATCCATCCAAGGCACCTGGGGATTCATACCCATGCTGGTGCTCTCCAGATCATAGCAGTCCTTTGCGCATTGAATCATATCTTCCACTGTAGTGGGGAATTCCTTGTATCCAGCTTCCTCTAAAACATGGATATTGTAGTAAGCAAAGGATGTGGAGGCGCTGAAAGGAATGGAGTAAATCCTGTCATCCACAGTACAAAGCTTCCATGCCTTGTCCAGGAAATCTGCCTTGTCGAATTCGGCGTCATTATTGATAAAGTCAGTCAAATCATACAGGGCACCTCTTGCGGACAGAGGAGACGCGTACTGCCACCACATATGGAACAGATCCGGGGTGTCCGAGGAAGCGATTGCCGTAACAATATTATCGTAGCTCTTACCAAAGCTTACCTCCACCTGAATGTCATCGTGGGTAGCGTTGAAATCGTCCATTATCTTCTGGATTCTAGGGCCACCTTTCGTGGGATCAGTGTCCTCTGCCTGCATGGACCAAAATGTAACCACAGTCACATCACCGGATTTCTCCTCCTTGGGGGCTTCGCTTTCAGCATCGGTCTTTTCTTCGCTGACGCTTTCGGTCTTTGAAGTTTCAGTGCTTCCATCCTTTGAGCTTCCGCCGTCATTGCCGCCACAGGCAGCCAGGCTAAAGGTCATAGTAGCTGCAAGCAATAATGCTAATACTTTCTTTTTCATAGTACATACTCCCTTCTCAAGTTTGTCAATTTTTACAATGTAACCTTGCAAAGCTCCTTTAGTATACCCTATTTTCAACAATTATTCTTTGTACTATATTCCGGTTTCTTTTCACTTTTACTTCTCCTTTTGTCAATCCAATCTATCAGAATAGACAAACTGCTAT
>CANRZC010000169.1 GCA_947644185.1 uncultured Acetatifactor sp. | reverse complement strand
GTATTGCTCTATGACAGAGACGCTGGGGATACAATAGGAGGACTTAAAAACGGTCCAGCCAAAGTATTGCGGAAAAGCCTCCTCAGGATAGGTCTCTATGGGATACATGGAAAGAAAGGCGCAGTCGTAGGCCATAGAATCTATATTTTTGTAATCCTCCCTTTTGGCAGATGGGGGGGTAAATGCCAGCAGAACAAGAGCTACTACAGGAAGCAACAGCAGGAGCTTAAGCGGCCATGACTTCAGATTTCTTTTTTTCATAGGGATTCCTTTCTTCCCATTCTTTCCATCTCACCGGGAGAGCAGCTTCTGGATTCGGGTTATCTTTTTCACAGCCTCCAACACAATAGAATACAGCAGACACACTGCCAACAGCAGCAGGAAGGTAACTCCGGCATATTTAAAATGGTAGATATACTGCCGCCAAAGTATCATGTAGAAGAAGGTGTGCACCAGATAGATATTCATGGAATGCTTTCCTACAAAAGCAAGTGCATTTCGGAGCACAGGCACAGAGCCCAACAGAGCTGCTGCCACAAAAATCAAAAACAGTGCCATGGGAGCATCTACTACGTGGATATAGTATTCATGCACCATATAATTTTGCCGGATGAGAACACAGAGAACAAAGCCCAGGGCTCCCACCAGCCACTGCAGCACAGAAGGAACCTTTAAGCGCAGGAGCTTGTCTGGCCATTTGCCATAGGCAGCGCAGACACCAAAGACAGCCACAAACAGATAGCGCTTTAGGTCAGGCTGGAATGTGACGGCATAGGGCAGGAAAAATCCGGGCAGCAGAATCCCATAGCCAATTTTCTCTGTGAGCCATACCAGGAGAGGAATGAGGAAAATCAATAGATAAGCGATTTCCATATACCACCAGGTGGCGTTCAGGGTAGGGGTGCCAAAAAACATGGACAGCCCCAGGCCGTCTGTCAGCAGAAGCAATATGCCCTGGATCCCTGGCCCATAGAGGGATTGGTAATCCAGCTTATACCCCCACAGCAAATTCACGCTGAGATAGAGCAGGGCGAAATTCACCATCAGGCGAAAGAAACGCTTTGCCGCCTGGCTGTAGGCAGTCTTCCAAAAGAGCTCCGGCCCCAGGCTTTCCCGCTGGGAGAACAGCCCGGTGGCGATGCCAAAGGCCGTCAGGAATACAAATACGGACACACAGACATTTCCAAAGCTGGTAAAGCGCAGAAAATCCTCCAGGGGAAAAGGGGTGTGATTTACTTCCAGAGAGACAATCATCTCTTCATTTTCAAATAGATGATAGGCCAGCAGCAGAAGAATGGCTAAGCCCTTTGCAAGATTGGAATGCTTCTTTGTAAATTCCTTTGGCATAATTCCCTCATTTCTGCGCCGTGGCAGCAGGCGCAAGTGTCAATGTAAAGCCGTAGAGGAAGGCTATTGTAAACAGGATAGGAAAGGCGTATCTGGCGTGGCCGAAGAAGCAGGGCGACGCCATACAGATCAAAAGGCTGACCCACAGAGGGACCCCAGCGCAGATGGCGGCCTTCTGCCCATGCTTTTTCTGATAAAAGGTCAGGAAGAAAAGAGCCCACACACTGGCCCCAGTGTTTTCCAGGAACCCCAAAAGGGTACGGCTTGCAAACCGGTAATAGAAGATCAATATTTTTTCCGCGTTGGGAAACAGACCTCCCTGCTTGATGATGCTATCGTAGTCGGCTTCATAGCGGATAGAATTGCTGACAGCAGGAGAGAACCAGCCATATATATGGACAAAAAAGGCGTCCAAATAGGAGCCAGGGTGCTTTAGAAAGCCCTGAAACCAGGCACCCATATAGACCAATAGCTGTTTTGGGGTGGCTGCTTTGTTGAACTGTGCTTTGACCGGGTCTGCTGTGGCGGGATCATAGCTGGCAGCCACGGAGCTGACATTGCCCAAAACCGCCTCAATGGCTGCGCGCTCCTTTGGCTCAATCTCATTCTGGTAGAGCTGCAGATACCGGGCAGTTTGCTGGAAGGGCAGGGACATCATTTCCCCTATGCTGCCAGAGGTGGCATGGCAGGCAAAGGCCAGGAGCGCCAGAACCAATCTTGCCATGAGAATGCTGCCTCCAAAAGTGGCAAACAGGCACAGGAGCCTTTCGCGCAGATTGCATTTTCGAAATAGGAACAGGAAGCTTGCAATTCCAGCTAAAAGGATCACATACATGCCATTGTTGCGGAATAATATGACGCCCAGCTGGACCAAAAAGAAGGAAATCAAAAATTTCCTACTTCTCAGGCGCTCTGGTTTTTCCAGAAACAAGGCCAGCAATATCACATAGAAGACTACAAAGGAAGAGTACGGTATGTCCTTCAGCGCAGTGGAAGCCATGTTGGAATAGACTGGCGTAATGCAGTAGAGCAGCAACATACCCAGTAACAGGGAGAAGCTTGCTCTGCGCTTGGCAAGAACTCCAATGGTGGCCGCCAGGGCCCCGGCCAGGAGTGCATCCTGAAATAGCATATAGGCGAATAGGCCAAGCTCTGGAGAATGGAGGAGTTCTTGTCCGATTTTTACGAAGCCGCCCATGATCAGCGTGTGGAACAGGGGATGATGGGTGCTGTAGGTGTTCCCCGTTAGGACCTGCTCTATCTGACCGATGGCATCCCAGCACAGATTGCCAGGGAAGGCCAGCAGCAGAAAGGGGAGATAACATAAAAGCAAGATGCAAAAGGATTTTCCAAAGGCATGTTTTGTGAAAAAGTGTTCTTTATCACTCTGAAAGCTGTGGGAATCCAGGGCCTTAAAGGCAAGCTTTAGCAAGGCCTGCAGCAGACTGGTGAAGCCGAGAAACACAAGGAGGGATTTCAGGATATTGGTTTTACTCCCCAAAAGAAAAGAGGCGTCTCCAGCTTGGTGATAGCTTTGGCCCAAAAGAAGGCATAGAGAAAAAAATCCAGCCAGTACCAGAGAGGATCGGCCTGCAGAAACCTTATTTCCAGAAGGCTTGTCTGTCAGGCAGTAGCAAAAAGCGGATAGAACAAGGTAAAATACAAATTTCAGGTCATAAGCCCCCAACAGTTCATAGATAGAGGCGATGGCAAAGTCGATGTACGCCTCATAGTGGGAGAGAACTAGGGGAGCATGGAACAC
This sequence comes from uncultured Acetatifactor sp., assembly GCA_947644185.1. Lineage (GTDB taxonomy): Bacteria > Bacillota > Clostridia > Lachnospirales > Lachnospiraceae > Acetatifactor. The sequence continues at coordinate 2,558 of CANRZC010000169.1, read as the reverse complement.
AGCGCACAAAGCATAGGCAGTTAGAACGCTTTTGACAAATATTTTCAGGCAGGCTGTTTTGGTCCAGTGAGTTGCATTTTCGCACATGAGATCATCCTCTTACAATGATAATAGCAAAGTTACTATCTTATTCTATCTCAACCCTGTCAGAAAGACAAGGGAAGAATTGCCTAATTTGGTGGATTTGCTTGACAAAGGCGGGAAGGGTTCGCTAGAATGTCACATAGGATAGGGGATATACGCACGCAAAGGAGCGAAATGAGAGCGCAGATGAAAGCGAAGAATGAGAAATGGAAAAAATGGATAGTTTGTTCATTATGGGTGGTAGTTGCAATCTATGGGGCCATGTGCCTGTATTTGTTCTATATGCAGGCTATCCAACCTCTGGACGATAATAATCGATATTATCAGTCAGATCTGCCCTATCATATCAGCATGATTGTGGAGGATGGGTGGTATTATAGCTTTACCGCCTATGTGTATCAATTCCTCTATACATTGGCTGGTGGGCACATGGCACTGATAGCCGGGTTTCTGGCGGCAGTGACAGTGCTGTGTATCCTGCTGACAGAAAGGCTCCTAAGGCTTTTGCTGTCAAGAGAGGGCACAGATGTCTTAACCTTAGCTGGCGCTATTTCGCTGAATTTTGTGATGCCCTTTTTCTGGACATATGCGGGGCAGTACCGCTATGTGAGCTACCAGTCCGGCAATCTCTGGCATAATTCCACCTACCAATGCATGAAGCTGTTGGCCATTGCTGTGGTAATCTGCTACAGCAGGATACAAGAGACATACAAAAAGCAGATGACTGTGAGACAGTGGATGACACTGGCCCTGTTACTGCTTGTGTGCACTGGAGTCAAGCCCAGTTTTCTCACGGTATTTGCCCCAGTGCTGGCAGTAAAGCTGCTGGTGGATCTGTGTGGAAAGACGCCTTTTCGGCAAGTGTTCCTTCTGGGCAGTACGGTTTTGCCTGCCTGTGGGATTGTGCTGTGGCAGAACATGGTGCTATTTGGACAGGACACCGGCCATGGGATTACCTTTTCGCCCTGGTATACCTTTTCCCTCCATGCCAACAGGACGAAGCTGGCGGTACTCTGCTCCATTGCCTTTCCGCTGGTGGTATTGCTGTTCTCCCTGGGGGAGCTTTTGCGGGACAAAAATTACCTTTTCGTGTGGGGGATGACAGGAGTGGGCTTTCTGGAGGCTCTATGCCTGGTGGAGACCGGGAGCCGATCCAGAGATGGCAACTTCCTGTGGGGCTACTGCTTTGCCATTTTTCTAGTATTTGTGGTAAGCTTTCAGAAATGGCTGCTTCTCTGGAAGAAAAGAGGCCAGGGGCTTTTTTACCGGATAGCCTTTGGAATTGCCGGATGTGTGTTTGGGTATCAGGTCTTTTGCGGTATTTATTTCTTTGCCAGACTAATGGCAGGGGAGACCTACTTTATGTTTGGATAAGTGTAAGAAAATTGTATTTTCTTAAATTTTTTTGAAGAGTTTATGATTAAGCTTCCTTAACTTGGAGATTGTGGTACAATAAGGGGGAGTTTTGGACAAGAGAGGACGGCAGATGGCGCAGATTATAAAGAAGCTAAATGTCCTATTGGATAAAAAACAGAAATCAACCATGGCAGGGCTCATGGTTTTGATGGTGATTGGAGCCTTTCTGCAGACAGCGGGGGTAGGACTGCTGGTCCAGGCGGTCAGTGTGATCATTGACCCTCAGGCTGTGGAGAAAGAGGGCATTGTCAGGAGCTTTTATCTCTTTTTGGACTGCAAGGACTTTAAGAGCTTTTCAATTTTGGTGATGGTGCTTTTAGTGGTAGTTTTCGGGGTGAAGAATGGTTTCCTCTTTCTACAGCAAAAGCTCACCTTTGCCTTTGTATACAGCAATCAGTTTCGGACCTCAGAGCGTATGCTGCGCAATTATCTGCAGAGAAGCTATGAGTTCTACCTGAATGCAGACACGGCCGTAGTGCAGAGAACCATTACCTCTGATGTGAATAATATGTATGCCATGATTCTGGCGCTTTTGCAGCTTTTGTCAGATGGGGTGGTGTCACTGTTCGTGGTGGGATTCTGTCTGATGACCAATGGCATTATGACAATGCTGCTGGCGTTTGCACTGGTGCTTTTGATGGCAGGCATCAAAAAGGTCTTAAAGCCCATTATGCACAAGGCCGGGGAGGACAACCAGAATTATTACAGCAGCCTTTTCAAATGGATTTCTCAGACCGTGCAGGGCATCAAGGAGGTAAAGATTATCTGCAAGGAGCAGTATTTTGTGGAGGAATACCGAAAATGTGGCAAGGGCTATGTGAATGCGGTGCAGCATTATAGCTTGTATAACAATATACCAAAGCTGCTCATCGAGACAGTGTGTATTGCTGTGATGATGGGCTATATGATCGCACTTACTATGTCAGGAACCTCCACAGAAAATATGCTGGAGGTGCTTTCTACTCTTGCAGCCGCAGCCTTTGTGCTTTTGCCGGCAGTAAACCGCATCAACAATCAGATCAATTCCATTGCCTATTTTGAACCCTTTTTCATGGGGG
>CANRZC010000168.1 GCA_947644185.1 uncultured Acetatifactor sp. | reverse complement strand
GCCTATGCGCTCGCTGACCCAGAAGTTGATCTAATCGGAATTGTTATTATACGATTTTCAAAAGACAACTGACAGACTGAACAGACATATATTCTCCTTTCAAAACAAATATTTTGGATTTCTTTCGCATTTGTTTAGATTTATAGAGACATGTAATTAAGAAACAAAAGCTATACTAAGCAAAGAACAAAGGAAGCAGCCTTTCTTCCCAGGAAAAGGGACAGGCTGAAGGAAAATCTGAAATGACAGGGAGGATGTATGGAAACCGTATATAGACAGCAGACAATTGATAGGCAGATTGAAAAGAATAAAAAGCTGGTGACCATAGGATTAGGTGCAATCTGTGTAGCTTTTGTGATAGTCCTGGGGAAGGCCTATCTGGATGGCCAGTTTCACTCAGTGGAGACATTTCAAAAGTATGTGGCAGGATTCGGACTGGCTGCGCCGCTTTTTTTGGTGACAGTGCAGGCGGCCCAGGTGATACTGCCGGTGTTGCCGGGGCTTTTCGGCTGTGTGGTGGGTGCCATGATGTTTGGCTGTGCAGGTGGCTTTTGGTGCAACTATATTGGCATCAGCGCGGGATCCATCATTGCCTTTTGGCTGGCTAGAAAGTATGGAAGCGGTCTGGTGAGCCGGATGTTCCCCGGGGAGAAGTATGAGAAATGGGCCAACTGGGCGGCGGGAAGCAAGTTTTATACGGTGGTGCTGTTTTTGGGGATGGTGCTGCCACTGTTCCCAGATGATTACTTTTGCTATTTTACCGGATTGACCAAAATGAGTACGCGGAAATTTGTAGCCATCATTTTGCTGGGAAAGCCCTGGTGTATTTTAGCTTATTGTATCATGACTGCGGCGGTGGCGTAGACTGTTTAGGATTCGTATGAGATCAAAGCTTTGTATAAGGGATAGGCATGAACGACAGAATGTATTTTCGGGGTTCATGCCTATTTGCGTTGTGATTTTTAGAAAAGCCTTGCCTATAGAGTGGAATGACCTTATAATGAAAGCTGATCTATAGAGTCCCACAAAATATGGAAGAGGGACAAAATAAAAAAGAAAGCAGGATGATTACAATGAAAGTCACAATGAACAGGGCTCCCATGGGCTGGAACAGCTACGATTATTATGACACCACTGTCACAGAGGAGCAGGTAAAGGCCAATGCCGACTACATGGCGGCACACTTAAAGGACTGCGGTTGGGAATATGTGGTGGTGGACATCCAGTGGTACGCGAAAGACGCCGGGAGCCGCAGAGATGAGTTCCAGTACATTCCATTTGGGGACATGGAGATGGATGAGTATGGCAGATACCAGCCTGCAGTGAACCGTTTTCCCTCGGCGGCAGAGGGCAAGGGTTTCGGCCCTTTGGCGGCTTATGTCCATAGCCTAGGACTAAAGTTTGGCATCCATATCATGCGGGGCATCCCAAGACTTGCGGCCCACCAGCATCTGCCCATAGAGGCTTCCGCCTACACGGCGGCGGACGCAGCGGATCCGGCTTCTATCTGCGGCTGGAACCCGGATATGTATGGTGTGCGGGACAATGAGGCAGGGCGGGCCTACATAGACAGCCTGATAAAAATGTACGCAGACTGGGGCGTGGATTTTATCAAATGCGATGATATCTGCGATAGCTGGATGTATCGCAATGAAACTTTCAGCGGCTGGCATGAGACCAGGATGCTTCACGAAGCCATAGAGAAATGTGGCCGGGACATAATACTTAGCCTATCCCCGGGACCTGCCCATATCGACAGGGCCTGGCAGTACGGAAAATATGCCAATATGTGGCGGATCACAGACGATTTCTGGGACAAATGGGAGCTTCTGGCGAACATGTTCTACCGCTGCGAGCTCTGGCAGGACCACGTGGCGGAAGGCTCCTACCCGGACTGCGATATGCTGCCCTTAGGGAAGCTGGGAGGTGGTTTTGGCAAGGGAGAGTGGGATACCAATTTCACAAAAGAGGAGCAGAAGACCATGATGACCCTCTGGTGTGTTTTCGGCTCTCCACTGATGGTGGGCGCGGAGCTGACAAAGCTGGATGAGTGGACAAAGTGGCTTTTGACCAGGAAAGAGATTCTGAAGCTCACAGACAATTCTTACGTGGGCAGGCAAGTGGAGCGGGATCAACACCACGCTATCTGGAGCTGCTTTAACAAAGAGACTGGAGAGCGGTATCTGGCGTTCTTTAACCTAGGTGAGGTGGAGACTGAGGTGTCCTGTGACTGTGCCCAGGTGGAGCAGTTTGTCAAGGCTGGAAGCATCCAGGCGAAGGAGGCACTGGAGCTGTGGAGTGACGAGAGCACCAGCCTGGAGCAAGGTGCGCTCAGCGCCAGTGTGGCTGCTCATGGGGCGAAGCTTTTTGCACTCAAATGAGAAATGGATAAAATAGGCTAGATACGTAGTATAATGCCATGCGGATCCGACAGAGTGATTTTGTCGGATCTGTGTTGTTTTTGGTCGGATAACCGGAAGGCAGGCCAGAGTGAAATCAGGTATACTAGGGACATAGAATGAAAACGTCTGGGAGGTATCAGGATGAAGAAATATAGGAACCCAGCTCTTTCTCCAGAAGATAGGGCAAAGGATTTGCTGTCAGAGTTAAGCTTAGAGGAGAAGATGGCCCAGGTGCAGTGCTTTATGCTGGGACATGTGGAGCCTGGGGAAGTGCTGCAGCATGGGATTGGCCATGTGTCTACACTGGAGATCAGGAATATGAAGACGCTGCAGGAGGTGGCGGAAATCTTGACAAAGATCCAGAGACAGGTCATGGAAAGCAGTGAGCATCATATCCCGGCAATCTTTCATATGGAAGGGCTGTGCGGCGCCCTGATGCAGGAGGGTACCAGTTTTCCTTCTGGTATCGGTAGGGCATCCTCCTGGGACCCAGAGCTGGAGGAGACGATTGGCGGCATTGTGGGCAGACAGGAGCGGGCTGTGGGCATTACCCAGACCTTGGCGCCGGTGCTGGACATTTCCAGGGATTCCCGCATGGGCAGACAGTGTGAGACTTATGGGGAGGATCCCACGCTGGCGGCAGCTATGGGCAGCGCCTATGCGAAAGGGGTTCAAGGACAGTCCGCAGGGCGCCAGACAGACGCCTGTGCGAAGCATTTCCTGGCATTTCACAATTCCCAGGGTGCCATACACGGGGCAAATGTAGAAATCGGAGAGAGGCAGCTCCAGGAGATTTACGGAAAGCCTTTTCAGGCCGCTATAAAAGAGAGCAATCTGCGGGGCGTGATGCCCTGCTATTGTGCAGTAAATGGCCAGCCAGTGTCTGCGTCCAGAAGGCTGTTGACCGGGCTGCTGCGGCAGGAGATGGGCTTTGACGGGGTGGTGATGGCTGACTACAGCGCCATCGCAAATGTGCATCAGGTACAGCATCTCTATGAAAGTCCCCAGGATGCCGGGCTTGCCTGCATGGAGGCAGGAATGGATATAGAGCTGCCCAATGTAAGCTGTTATGACCAAAAGCTGGAAGAGAGATTCCGGGAGGGCAGGGCGGATATGGCAGTTCTGGACAGAGCAGTGTTCAGAGTGCTCTGTGCAAAATTCAGGATGGGCTTATTTGAGCATCCATTTTCTCTTGTGGGAGAAGAATTGCAGCAGGAACTACATCAAAAACAGGATGAGGCCACCACGTTGCGCAGCGCAAGGGAATCCGTGATATTGCTAAAAAATCAGGGAAATGTGCTGCCTTTGGACAGAAAGGTGAAAAAAATTGCTCTGATTGGCTGCCATGGGAAGAATGCCAGATTCTTCTTCGGGGGCTATACACATCTGTCAATGGTGGAGGCCATTTATGCGGCAGCAAACTCCTTGGCGGGAGTGGATGCGGCCAATGCGCCTGGAGGCACACAGGAGGGTGAGGAAGCTGGGTCTGGGAACCAGGGGCGGGATGCATCTGATGGCCTTCAAGAAGGGATGAAGAACATAAAGACCCTGCCCGGCACCCAGATTCAGGACGATGAGACAGAGGAATTTCACAAGGTCCTGCAGCAGTTGTACCCGGACTGCAAAAGTCTCCTGGAGGAATTGCAGACCAGACTGCCGGAAACAGAAGTAATGTACGCCTATGGGTATCCAAAGGCAGGAACGGACAGATCCCATTTTAGGGAGGCCCTGGAGATGGCCGCAAGGGCGGACATATTGATTCTTACTTTGGGCGGCAAGAACGGCTCTGGCTCTATCGCCTCTATGGGGGAGGGTGTAGACGGCACAGACATTCATCTACCCCGGTGTCAGGAGGAGTTTCTCCTGGAAGCGGCAAAGCTGGGCAAGCCCATGATCGGCGTACACATGGATGGCAGGCCTGTGTCCAGCGATGTGGCAGATGGGTGCCTGGATGCGCTGTTAGAAGCCTGGAATCCTTCAGAGAAGGGAGCACAGGCTCTTGTGGATGTACTGCTAGGTGTTTACAATCCTGGCGGAAGGCTTCCCCTATCGGTGGCAAGATCCGCAGGGCAGGCGCCTCTTTATTATAATCATCCCAGCGGCTCCGCCTGGCATCAGGGAGAGAGCATTGGCTTTGCAGAGTATGTGGACATGCCCCATACGCCCAGATATTGCTTTGGATATGGTCTGTCGTACACTAGCTTTGCCTACTCTGATTTGGAGATTTGGGTGGAGGGGAGAGAGGGAACGAAAAAGGCAGGGGCATCTCCCCAGGAAAAGATTTGCATCCGCTTGACCCTGGAAAATACCGGTTCGGTAGCTGGGGATGAGGTGGTGCAGCTGTATGTGAGAGACTGCTATGCCACCATGATACGGCCTGTGAAAGAGCTGGCTGGCTTCTGCAGGGTGCATTTGGAGCCTGGGGAGAGGAAGCAGATTACCTTTCTCATGGCAGCCAGCCAAATGGCATTCCTGGCTCAGGAGATGCGCTGGAAGACAGAAAAAGGAGAGATGGAAGTGGAGCTGGGAAGCTCCTCCGAGGACATCCGACTCACCGGCTCCTACGTGGTTACTGAGGATGGCTATACCGACTCTCGCAGCCGTGGCTTCTACGCTGAGGTGCAAATGGAAACAATCCCTTTGGGGCAGTCAAAGGTGCCGGGATTTGAAGGGGCAGTGGAGGATGTGGGGAAGAGCGGAAGCTGAGTGAAGGATTGAGGTGTGGATATGATAGATATACAGGATAAAAATGCGTGTCCTGGTTTGGAGGAGATAGAAGACTATGTTAGAAATCCTCTTTTTAAGCAGTTTTGCAGTCAGGTGAAACAGCGATATACCTGTAAAGAAAAAATAGAATACAGTGGCTGCAGCTGGGAAAAGGGCTGGAATGTTAAATTCAAAAAGGCGGGGAAAACCTTGTGCACCATCTATCCTCGGCAGGGATATTTTACGGTGATGGTGGTGGCAGGAGGGATAGAAACAAAAGAAATTGCAGAAATGCTACAAAAATGTAGTCAAGAAATGAGAGATATCTATGAGCGGACAAAGGAGGGAAACGGACAGAGGTGGCTGATGATTGATCTGGAAGATGACGGAAGTCTGTATGAGGATACTTTTCGCCTGATAGAAATCCGTAGGCAGTCATAAAAATATCTGAAAAGCCGTCATACCAGGTGAGGAGTTGCCTGGCATGACGGCTTTTCCATTCATACAAATGATATTACAAAAAGTTTAGAAAAGAATCATTGACATCCTGCCATCCATATGCTAATATACTTCAAAAATG
>CANRZC010000167.1 GCA_947644185.1 uncultured Acetatifactor sp. | reverse complement strand
AGATCCGCAGATACCTCTAATTATCTTGTTGGCGGCTGCTTAAGGTGGCCGCCACTTTTCGTACTTCCTAGGGTCTGAAAGCAGGAATCTTTAAAAAAACTTAAGATGGACTACCGGATTTTTTTTAGAAAAAAATGGTATATTGTCGAAAATTAAGGAAGGTAGAGCATTCCTAAGGAAGAAGAGCATTCCTATGAAAATGGGAAAGCTTTCCCGGCAGAAAGGAATCTCCTGGAAAAGAGGTACAGACAGCATGAATCATATAGACAGCAAAGACAGCAGGGATAGCCACAACAAGGTTTCTGTCACAGGTGCCACTATGGAAGCAAAATCCGCGCAACTCCCCACACCTGGAAGCAGCACCTGCCAGAAAATACAGATAGGGCTGAAAACTGCCGAAGTGGAAGAGCGCATTGCCCAGGGTCTTGTAAACCGCACAAATATCACCACTGACAAAACCACCGCCCAGATCATAAAATCCAATCTCTTCACCTATTTCAATCTGATTTTCTTGATTCTGGCAGTGCTTTTGTGTCTGGTGGGCTCTTACCGGAACCTTACATTCCTGCCTGTGGTCATCGGAAACACTGTCATTGGCATTCTGCAGGAGCTTCGCGCCAAGCGGATTCTGGACAAGATGAATATGTTGAATGCACCTCATGCAGTGGCAGTGCGGGACGGTGTCCGCAGTCAGATCCAGTCGGAGGAGTTGGTGCAGGACGATGTGGTGGTGCTAAACGCCGGAGACCAGATCTGCGCAGACGCCAAAGTCCTGGAGGGAAGTATCTCTGTGAATGAATCCCTCCTTACCGGGGAGGCGGACGAAATACCCAAGGAAGCTGGAAATACGCTTCTCTCCGGCAGCTTTGTGGTGTCCGGGCAATGTCTGGCAAAGCTGGAATGTGTGGGAGAGGCCTCCTATATCTCTAAGCTCACCGCCCAGGCAAAGGCCCTGGGAACCGGAGAACAGTCGGAGATGGTCCGCTCCATCAACCAACTGGTAAAATGGGTAGGTATCCTGATCATCCCGGTGGGCGCCATTCTCTTCTCCCAGGCCTACTTCGTGAACAAGGAAACCATCCGCACCAGCATTGTGTCCATGATAGCGGCCATCATCGGCATGATTCCCGAGGGGCTCTATCTTTTGACCACAGCTGCCCTGGCTCTGAGCACCATCCGCCTGGCCGGACGGCATGTGCTTCTCCATGATATGAAGAGCATTGAGGCCCTGGCACGGGTGGATGTGCTGTGTGTGGACAAAACTGGCACCATCACAGTTCCGGGGATGCAGGTGGTAGAAATTCTGCCTAGCACCAAAACGGAACAAACCATGGCAGAGTCTTTACCCCAGGAGCAGGAGCTAAACCTGCTGCTTACAGATTATGCGGCAGCCATAGAGGACAGCAATGCCACCATGCAGGCTATCAGAGAATATGTGGCTTCAGAGAGCTGCAAATCCCAGCTCTCTCGGACTCCCCTGTCCACCCTTCCCTTTTCCTCCTCCCGTAAGTTCAGCTCTGTCCAGTTCTCAGACGGTACCTATATTCTGGGCGCACCGGAGTTCGTGATGGGGAAGGACTATGACAGTATATCCCAGGAAATTGCCCCCTATCTGAAAAAGGGCTACCGAGTGCTAGTCCTTGGAAAATGTGAGGATGTGCTAAAAGCATCCCCGGAGCCAGAATCAGAACATCCAACTTTTGATCCATCCCCGCAGAATGCCTGGCAACCAGATAATGATCTCAGGGGAAAAGTATGCCCTCTCGGGTACATCATTCTCTCCAACCCCATCCGGGAAAATGCTGTGGAGACTTTTGCCTACTTTAAGGAACAGGGCGTCCATATCAAGGTAATCTCCGGGGACAATCCTGAGACTGTATCAGAAGTAGCCAGACGTGCCGGCATAGAGGATGCACAAAAGTTTGTAGATGCGGGCACTTTGGAATCAGAGGAAGCTTTGCAGGCAGCTGCTGAACAGTATACCGTCTTCGGCCGTGTAACCCCAAAGCAAAAGCAGCTTTTAGTGCAAGCCCTGCAAAAATCCGGCCACACCGTGGCCATGACCGGAGATGGAGTCAATGACATTCTGGCCATGAAGGATGCTGACTGCAGCGTGGCCATGGCCTCTGGCAGCGAGGCTGCGGCCCAGGCTGCCCAGGTGGTGCTTTTGGATTCTGATTTCGCCCATATGCCAAATGTGGTCTGGGAGGGGAGACGGGTGGTGAATAATATCCAGCGTTCGGCCAGTTTATTCCTGGTAAAGAATATTTTTTCCCTCCTGTTGGCCCTGTTTTCCGCTGTGCTGGCCATCACTTATCCACTGGAGCCCTCCCAGGTATCCCTGATCAGCATGTTTACCATCGGACTTCCAGGATTTCTACTTGCCCTGGAGCCCAACAGAGAGCGGATCAAGGGTCATTTCATCCGAAACGTCCTGCGCAAGGCACTTCCTGCGGGTCTCACAGATGTGGTGGCAGTGGGAGCCCTGGTTATCTGCGGTCAGGCATTCTCCCTGCCAAAGGAAGACGTGGCCACCGCCTCCACTATGCTGCTGGCTGTGGTGGGTTTCATGATCCTGGGCAAAATCAGCTATCCCTTCAACCGCATGAAGTGGGGGATTCTGGCGCTGAATGTATTTTGCCTGCTCTTTAGCGGTATTTTCCTGGGTCAGCTCTTTGCCATGAGCGCCATGTCCAAAATCTGCATTCTGCTGATGGTGGTATTTGCCTTTGCCGCAGAATCCCTGTTTCGGTATCTGTCCCTGCTGGTGGAGAAGGCAAGCCTGGCCAGGCTGGGGGCCAAATTTCGGAAAATCATGGAGATCTTTCTTCTGAAACCCTGATTTCCATCCAGACACTGCGCTCCAACATTTGGTCCAGAATCGCCCTCTGCAGTTGTTCCTCAAATGCCTTTTTGTCAACCTGGGTTCCGTCCACTTCATAATAGGGACAGGGGTCTCCACTGTCCGGATCCGCCAGCTCCTCCCGGACAAACAGGCTGGAAAGCTTCTCCCGGCCTCCGTCTGGCTGATAGCGAAATATGGTATAAGAGCTGGCGCCATTATAATTGTACTGGCTCACCATGGTCCCGTCTCGAAGCGGGTAATCCCCGGAGGTCATCTCCACACAATCAAACTGCCAGCAGGAAAGCCCTCCACCCTCATAATGAAATACCCCATTAAAGCCGAAAGGATCCTCTATCCACTGCACAAGCAGCTCCTGCGCCCCGTCTCCATCCAAATCCAGGTAAGTGTACTCTAACTCTCCACAGGCAAGAATGGTATCCTTCCAGATATCTAAAGGCCAGGTGTCTATCTGTTCTCTGTCAAACAGAGATATATCTCCTGCCAGGAAAGCCTCATAAGCTGCCTGGGACGATGGAAGACTCTCCTCTCCATCCTCTCCCACATCTGTATTCACATCTGCATCTTCCTGCGCTGAGGCACTGACCTTTGGTTCCTTATCCTCTACAGAACTCTTGCTATCTTCTCCCTCCTGCCCGCCACAGCCTGCCAACATGGATACCGCCATGACAGCAGACACAAAGGCCCCTCTTGTCTTTTTCCACTTTTTTCTTCTCATTTTTACCCCCCTTGCACGCTTCGCGCGCCCTGATTGCTCTGCCTATTATAGCGCATTTCCCTCTTCCTGGCAATTAACCCCTATGTTGACTCTTTCCTCCATAGATAGTATAATGCAGATAAAAAGAAAGAGCCTGTCAAAGAAGGATAGAACATGACCGCAAAAAGTCTTATTCATTGCCCAAACCCAAAAAAGAGTCTTTATTTTTTGCTGATGGCCCTCTGCGCCCTCACGACATTGAAAATACTTTTTGTGGGATATGACATTGATGAACAATATGCCGTTTCCATGGCCTATCGCCTGCTGAAGGGAGATAGGCTGGTAGCTGATCTGTGGGAGCCCCACCAGACCTCTGGCTGGCTTTGTGCGCTGCTGATGGCCCCCTATGTGGCAATCCTTAAGACTACCACTGGCATTATCCTATATCTGCGATGTTGCGGCCTGCTGCTGCACAGTGCAGTAGGCCTGTGCCTTTATGGGACTCTACAAAGCTATCTGGAGCGGGAGCGGGCCTTTTTGATTTGCTGCATTTATTTTTTTGCACTGCCAAAAATTATGTTTCTGCCAGAATTCTCCAACATACAAATGTGGTTCCTTATGATGGCAGCTCTGTGTTTTCTGCGCTACTATGGCCCCCAGATTCCCCGGACAACTCCCTGCCCGGGAAGCCATAGGCTGTTCTATTTGGTCTGCGCAGGGTGCTTTCTGGCTTTGGAAGTTCTGTCCTACCCCTCCACCATCCTGACCTTTTTCGTCTGTGTGGGTTATATGATTTATTACCGCCACAGAACTTCCCACTCTCTCCTCAAAGAATTCATCTGCCTGACGGCTCCCTGTGTGCTGGGGGCTCTGGCTTTTTTGACCTTACTGCTGTCCTATATTCCGGTGTCTGAGCTGGGTGGGCTGATCTCCATCATAGCAAGTGATGGCTCCCACTCCTCCCCCTGGGAAGAACGGCTGGCCGGACATGGCCAGTCCCTGATCCAAATCCTTTTGTTCTTCCTGGTCTACGCCGCAGTGGCCTCTCTATTACAGCTACTATATGGCAAAAAGGTACACAGACCTTTTTCCCTGGGTCTATGGTGTGAACTATTACTGGCTTGTTCCCTGGTAGGGCAGGTGTGTATCTGGCTGTTGGGAGAAAAGTATCCCAATTATCCTATGGTGGAATACTTTTTCCTACCTGGGCTTTTGTTATGTGCAGCAGGAAGGCGAAAAATTAAGTTCTCCCCTGTGATGGCTTTTTTTGTGCTGGCCCCTCTGGCCGCTTTCCTGGGCATTCTGATTTTCTCCAACCACCCACTGCTGGTATCCGCACCCTTCCTGGCTCCTTGCGTCATCGGAATTCTCTCCCTGCCACAGCCCCAGGAATTATTGGAGGTCAAAGCTGCCAACCATATACGTCCTATGTCAAAAGCTCTGTTGATGCTATGGGTATGGGTTCTACTGTTTGGCAGATGTTATATGCAACGCACTACAGGTGGACGACATGAAAGCATTTTGGATCCTATGAGTCTCATGCGCCAGGGACCGGCTCTGGGCCTTATCGCAGACACTCCCTCTGTGATCCGGTACCGAGATACTTATGAATTGGTCACTGCCCTTTTGCCAGACCACGCCAATGTATTTTACATGGGTGCATACACAGATCTGTATTTGATGAAAAACATACAGTACGCCACTCCCTCCACTATCTGCTCTCCTACCTTTGATGACAAGATTCTCCTTTGGTTTGAGCAGCATCCTCACAGGAAACCCCACTATGTGATCTGCGATGTGGAGCTGCTGAATAGCAATCCCTGGGTCATCTCCTATGTGAACGAAAATTGCCTGAAAGAGCCTGTGGCAGCCAATGATTATCTTGTCATATACCAGTTTGCTATTGACTGATTCGGTCAATTACTCTTTCCCAAAAAATGCTTCGGCTTTAAGAACATAGCAACACACAGCGGAAACCCATAATACAGGCTCAGCACATATCTGACCAATGCCATGGGACCTAAAAGTGCTGTGGCCATGGTGAGAAGTGGAATCAGCAAAGGGATCAGAAGCTTCCTTTTTTTATAGCACCAAAAATACAAAAAAATCAAAAGGAACATTAGAAAGTACCAGCCTGGGCTCAATACCAGAAACGCCAATGGCATTTGCTGTGCTTCC
>CANRZC010000166.1 GCA_947644185.1 uncultured Acetatifactor sp. | reverse complement strand
GAGTTAGGGAATATTGGATTGTGGATCCCATGAAGCAGCAGATTACAGTTTATAATTTTGAACATGATACTTTTGAAGAGTATTCATTTTCCGACAAGGTAAAGGCTGGAATATATGATAATTTTGAAATCGACTTTGCTAGTATAAGGATTGAATAGAGTAAAAAGAAAATTCTACCAAAATAATGAGAAAAATTTGTTGACAAAAAAGAATTCTCATTGTATACTAACAAAGTCGGTTGTGTGGACAGGCAAAAAGCGAAGTCCTTATGGCGAGATAGCTCAGTTGGCTAGAGCATGCGGTTCATACCCGCAGTGTCGAGGGTTCAAATCCCCCTCTCGCTACTAGAAAGAATGCTGAGAAATGCAATGTTTTCGGCATTCTTTTTTTGATCAGGAGATCTGTCATCCAAGGGCAAATATTGAAGTTAGCGCCCGCCAGAGGTGGGCATGGGGGTGTAATTATGGTTATCAGGCGCGGGGAGGAAAGGGATCTGGCAGGAATTGACAGATTGCTCAGCCAGGTGCTGATGGTGCATCATAAGGGGAGACCGGATTTGTTCAAAAGGGATACTAGAAAATATACAGATCAGGAGCTGTTGGCTATCTTATGTGATGACACAAGGCCTGTATTCGTTGCGGTGGATGATGACGAGAATGTAATGGGCTACGCCTTCTGTGTATTTAAGCAGTATTTAGGCGATAATATTCTGACAGAGATTAAGACCCTGTATATCGATGACCTGTGTGTGGACGAGGCTATCCGGGGAAAGCATATAGGCAGGAGCTTGTATGAGTATGTGTTGGCGTTTGCGAGAAGAGAGGGTTGCTATAATCTCACATTGAATGTGTGGGAGTGCAATCAGAGTGCGAAAAGATTCTATGAGAGCTGCGGGCTTGTGCCCCAGAAGACAGGAATGGAAAAGATACTGTAGATGACACAATTTGAGGAAGGAAAGAATAGGTAATTTCAGAATGAATGATTGGAAGGAAGCTCCAGGAGAAGAGATAGGGACGGAGCAATTGGCAGAGCAGGAAGCGGAAGAAGAGATCACGGAAGAAGAGCAGTGGGACGAGACAGGCATGTCAGATGGGGGAGAAGCGTCTGGAACAGAGCATGATACAGCAGAATATGGAGATAATATTGGAAACAAGGAGGCGCCTGCACAGAAGACGGATTCGGTAGATGCAGCCAGTTTGGCCTCCATTGAGCCCCTTTTGGACCAGCGGATTGTGCGCGCAGTGCGGGAAATGGGTTTTGAGAGGCTCACGCCTATCCAGGTCCAGGCCATTCCCTATCTTTTGGACGGGGAGGACATCATCGGACAGGCCCAGACCGGCACAGGCAAGACAGCGGCTTTCGCAATTCCCGCCCTACAGAAAATCGATCCGGATCTGAGAAAGCTCCAGACCGTGATCCTCTGCCCTACCAGAGAGCTTGCTATGCAGGCCGCAGAGGAAATCCGCCATATCGCAAAATATATGCATGGCATCAAGGTGCTTCCTGTCTATGGGGGACAGGAGATCAGCAAGCAGATCAAGGGCTTGAGAGATGTGCAGATTGTGGTGGGCACCCCAGGCCGTGTGATGGATCATATGCGCCGTCACACCATCAAGCTTGACTACGTAAATATGGTGGTTTTGGATGAGGCAGATGAAATGTTGGACATGGGCTTTCGCGAAGACATGGAGTTAATATTGGGAGAGATTCCCAATGCCCATCAGACAGCTCTTTTTTCAGCTACCATGCCCCAGCCAATTCTGGAGATAGCAAATCAGTTCCAAAAGGACGCCAGACTTGTGCGGGTGGCGGCAAAGGAGCTGACCATACCATTGGTGTCCCAGAGATACTATAGGGTGAAGAGTCAGGACAAGGATGCCGCATGTATCAGATTGCTGGAATACTATCAGCCAAAGCTCTGCCTGATTTTCTGTAATACAAAGGTCAAGGTAGATGAAGTTGCTGAGATGTTAAAGAAAGCTGATTTTCGTGCGGAGGCCCTTCATGGAGACATGTCCCAGCACCAGAGGGATGTGGCCATGAACCATTTCCGTGGGGGCAGCACCAACATCCTTATCGCTACGGATGTGGCGGCAAGGGGTATAGACGTGGACAATGTGGAGGTGGTCATCAATTATGACTTGCCCCAGGACAATGAGTATTATGTGCACCGCATTGGTCGGACAGGCCGTGCGGGCAAAACCGGGCGATCCTTTACCTTTGTCAGCGGCAGAGAGCTTTTTAGGGTTCGGCAGATAGAGCGCTTCTGCCATACCACCATTGAGGAGAGAGAGCTTCCCACAGTGTCTAAGGTGATGAAGGCGAAGGCCGAGAAATATTTGAATCAGTCATGGGAGCTCCACGGACATGATGACATTGATCTGATGAAGAGTTATGTGGAGCGAAAGGTGGAGGAAGAGGGCTGTGACGCTGTGGATCTGGCCGCGGTGATGTTGAAATATCAGATAGGAGATATGGGACCGGAGATAGAGGCTGACCATTACGAAGCCCGCGGAGAGCGTGCCAGAGGCAGGGGCGGCCGCAGAAGGCGCGGTGGGGATGACAGACGTTTTGAACGGGATGAGAGCAGCACGAGACGCAGAAGACGTGATAACGATGAGGAGCGTGTGGGCCGGAAACGGGAACCGGAAGGCCAGCGTGACAAGAGTGAAAAATCCAGGAACTCAGATTGGGCGGATTTTGGCGAAAAATATGGCGAAAAGGAAACCCAGCCAGGCAATGGCAGAAGTCGTGAGCGGGATGGGGAGCGTGAACTGGGCAGAAGGCTTGCGCGTGAAGAGAGCGGTGACAGTGGCAGAAGGCGTGGCCATGGGGAGAGCGATGGGAGTTTGGGCCGGGAAGAGGGCCGTGACAGCCGCGGAAAACGCGACCATGAAGAGAGCCGTGACAGCCGTGGAAGGCGTGACCGTGAGGAGAGCCGTGACAGTCGTGGAAGGCGTGACCGAGAAGACAGGCGTGACAGCAGTCGGAAACGTGACCGCGAAGAGAGCCGTGACAGCCGCAGGAAGCGTGAGCAGGGCGAAGAGCGTGGCATTCACGGGAAATGGGAGCGGGAAAGCAGCCGTGACAGCCGCAGAGGCCGGGAAAATGACCGGGATAGCCGCGGGAGACGGGACCGTGAGGGGAGCCGTCCTTCCAGGCTGCGTGATGTGCGGATGGATGGAAGTGAGAAGGGATTAGCGTTCTCTTTCCCCAAAAAGAAAAGAAAATAAAGGAATCGGTAAGGCATGAGAATCGGAACAGGATATGATGTGCACAGGCTTGTCCAGGAGAGGGATTTGATAATCGGCGGTGTAAAGATACCTTATGAAAAGGGTCTATTAGGTCATTCGGACGCAGATGTGCTTCTCCATGCAGTTATGGATGCCCTGCTGGGGGCGGCAGCTCTGGGAGATATCGGAAAACATTTTCCAGACAGGGATCCGGCCTACCAAGGGATTTCTTCCCTGTTACTCCTGGAAAAAGTGGGGGGATTATTGGCAGAGAAAGGCTTTGTGATAGAGAATATTGACTCCACTATCATTGCACAGGCTCCTAAAATGCGCCCTTATATTGACACCATGCGGGACAACATTGCAAAAGCACTGGGAATCGGAATGGATTTTGTCAGTGTGAAAGCCACCACAGAGGAGGGAATGGGCTTCACGGGCAAGGGTGAGGGTATTTCCGCCCAGGCGGTGTGTCTGCTGACCAGTCCCTTTGACTTGACAGCGGGACAGATTGCAGGCGGCTGTGGCGGGTGTAGCGGTTGCCCAAAAGCATAAAGGGAAAGCATTTTTGGCATTACAAAAAATAAGCATTGACAGAAACGAAATTTTTGCATATTCTGATTAAGAGAACTGAAATGCAGAGAACGGAGAGATTACTTTTCTGGTCGATAGGAATGCCATGGACATTCTATTGCGGGAAGGCGCCAGAGAGGGGCTGCAGAATGGAAGAGGATCCTTCTAGGGAAGGAGCGTATTTCAGGAAGCTGGAAGCAGCCCTGGCCGGGGGAAAAGGAAGTGCATCCGGGAGCAGGTCTGCTGAAGGACTGTGTCGACAAGCCGATGCCTAAAAGGCAGCGAGCCACAGGTCTGGTAGGTGGGCACGTGAGCGCGCGTTAGGCGCAGAGAGTGAAAGGCTTTCATGCCTTTAAGTAGAGTGGAACCGCGGGAAGACCGTCTCTAAGGAGAGGGATTTTCCGCGGTTTTTGTATGACAAGAGGATGTTACCCTGTGCCTTAAGAAAAATATGGGCATGGGGCCGGTGGCTAACTGGTAAGGGGGGAGGCTTACATGGGTATCATCAGCAATATTACAGAAGAGATACGCATTATTCGAGAGAGAGATCCAGCGATTCATTCCTCCATGGAGGTGTTTCTCTATCCTAGCTTTAAGGTGATGATTCACTATCGAATTGCCCATAGGCTCTATGAAAAGGGACATTATTTCTGGGCTAGATGGATGTCCCAGCGAGGCGTGCGCAAGACTGGCATCGAAATCCATCCCGGTGCTCAGATAGGAAAAGGCTTTTTTATTGACCACGGGAATGGAGTCATTATCGGCGAGACTGCTATCATCGGAGACAATGTGACCCTGTATCAGGGTGTGACACTTGGAGGCACTGGCAAGGAGCATGGAAAGCGCCATCCCACCATTGGCAATAATGTGATGATCAGCGCTGGGGCAAAGGTGCTGGGGTCCTTTACAATCGGGGATAATTCCAAAATTGGCGCTGGAAGTGTGGTCTTAAGTGAGGTGCCCCCCTGCTCTACTGTGGTGGGTGTGCCAGGGCGAGTGGTGAAGCGGGGCAACATGGCACTGCCCCAGGAGACCTTAAACCAGACGGATTTGCCGGATCCCATTAAGGAGGATATCGCGAATCTGCAGCATGCAAATTCAGAAATGATAAATCGGATATTGGAGCTTGAGAGGCAGCTTAAATGCCTGAAGGAAGCGGGAGAGCAGCAGAAGGAAAAGCCGGCAACAGAGACGCTGGACACTGAGCTGATACCATAGATAACAGACATGTCGTCAAAAAGGAGGAAAAAATGGAGAACAAACTACGAATCTACAACACACTCACCAGAAAGGTAGAGCAGTTCATTCCCAATGAGGAAGGAAAAGTGGCCATGTACACCTGTGGTCCTACGGTGTATCACTTTGCCCATATCGGGAATCTGAGAAGCTATATCATGGAGGATTTGCTGGAGAAGACCTTGCGATATATAGGCTATGATGTAAAGCGAGTGATGAATATCACAGATGTGGGACATTTGTCCAGCGATGCGGACACCGGCGAGGACAAGATGCTCAAAGGGGCAAAAAGAGAACACAAGTCTGTGATGGAGATTGCAAAATATTATACGGACGCTTTTTTCGCTGACTGCGCGGATCTGAATATCAAGAAGCCGGATGTGGTGGAGCCTGCCACCAACTGCATTGACCAGTTTATCCATGTGATAGAGGGACTTATGGAGAAGGGATTTGCCTATGAGAGTGGTGGGAATATTTACTTTGACACCTCTAAGCTAAAGGAATACTATGTGCTCTCCAACCACAGTGAAGAGGAACTGTTAGTGGGTGTCCGAGAGGATGTGGACGAGGATGAGAATAAGAGGAACAAGGCGGATTTCGTGCTGTGGTTTACGAAGTCTAAGTTTGACGATCAGGAGTTAAAATGGGAGAGCCCCTGGGGCTTAGGATACCCGGGATGGCATATTGAGTGCTCCTGCATCAGCATGAAGCATCTGGGCGAATACATGGATATCCACTGCGGCGGCGTGGACAATATTT
>CANRZC010000165.1 GCA_947644185.1 uncultured Acetatifactor sp. | reverse complement strand
AAAAATAAAGCAATTGGTTAAAAATACTTGAAATTCCTGTAAATATATGTTATCATCTACATTTGTGATGAATCAAATTCCTTGCTCGCATAGAGTGCGGGCCAGAGACCAAAAGGAGGTAAGTAACAAGCATGAACAAGTATGAATTAGCTGTAGTTGTGTCCGCTAAGATTGAAGATGAAGAGAGAGCGGCTGTCGTTGACAGATGCAAGGCTCTGATCGAGAGATTCGGCGGCGTCATCACAGAGGTGGACGATTGGGGCAAGAAGAGACTTGCTTATGAGATCCAGAAAATGAAAGAGGGATTCTACTACTTCATTCGCTTTGACGCTGAGAGCACCGCTCCCATTGAAATTGAGAGCCGTGTCCGCATTATGGACAATGTCATCAGATACTTAGTTGTGAGACAGGACGACTGAGCTCAATTAGAAAGCGAGAGATGATATGAACAAAGCAATTCTTATGGGACGTTTGACCAGAGACCCGGAAGTAAGATATTCCCAGGGGGCCAGCCAGACATCAGTGGCGCGTTTCTCCATTGCGGTGGATAGAAGATTCAAGCGCGAGGGGGAGCCTGACGCGGATTTCTTTAACTGCACGGCGTTTGGAAAGCAGGCAGAATTTATTGAGAGATATCTGCACAAGGGCACAAAGGTAGTCTTATCTGGCAGGATCCAGAACGACAATTACACCAATAAGGATGGACAGATGGTTTACAGTGTCCGCGTTATGGTGGATGAGATTGAGTTTGCTGAGAGCAAGAACGCGTCTGGTGGGAACGCTGGCGGTGGATACAACAACGCTGGCGGTTACGGCAATGGTGGTTATGCCGGAGGAAATAGTGCACCCGCACCCTCTGGCGCTGGCGATGGATTTATGAACATCCCTGATGGCATTGACGAGGAGCTGCCGTTTAACTAAATCTCTGGGTATGTGGCCTTTGCAGAGATAGTAGAAGTTCTATAGTAGAGTATGAGAGATCAAGATAGGAGGCATAGACATGGCTTTTAATAAGAGTGAGAAACCTGATGGCCCGGTGAGAAAAAAGGGTGGGATCCGCAGAAAGAGAAAAGTATGTGTATTCTGCGGTAAGGATAATGTAATTGACTACAAGGATACCAACAAGCTGAAGAGATACGTTTCCGAGAGAGGCAAGATCCTTCCTCGCCGTATTACTGGAAACTGCGCAAAGCATCAGAGAGCGCTGACTGTTGCCATCAAGAGGGCACGTCATGTGGCGCTTATGCCTTACGTGCAGGATTGAGAAAAGGAATGTTTTGGGGACTGACCGTCTTTGGGCGGTTGGTCCTTTTTTCATGCGCGGTTCTGTCCTTCGGAATATTTGTTGTGAATCCGGAAAATTTGTGATTGTTTTTGCCTTTGCCTTTTGCTATACTTTTCCCACATTCCTGCAGCGGCAGATATTCTGCGAACACAAGAGAAGCAAAATGGCGAGAGGAGAGAGGAAAATGTATCAGGTTTATATCCCCGTATTGAATCGAAAAATGACGGATTCCCAACGAGCATCTCTCATAAGGATGCTGAAACTGGCCGCCCCCCAGATGGTGTTTCTGGTCTTTGGCAGGATTCTCTGCAGCCAGGAGGCGCTTTTGAGAGAGCAGCGGCTCTTCTGTGAGAACAGCGTATTTCTGCAGGAGAATGGTTTTGCGGTAGGGGCCTGGCTGGCGCCTACCATCGGGTACGGCGGGCGGTTTGACGAAGATAACGGAGCCTCCGAGAGATACACTAGAATTCGGTTTACCAGCGGCAAAGAGGCTGTGGGCGCATATTGTCCACTGGATCAAAGGTTTCGGGCGGATTTCTTAAATACCGTAAAGGCTGTGGCGCAGACAGGGGTGAAAAAGATTCTTTTGGAGGACGACTTTACCCTCTCCGGTGGAAAGGGGTATCCTGGCGCATTGGCTTGCTGCTGTGACATTCATCTGCAGCAGCTAAAAAGGCGGATAGGACAGGAAGTGAGTCCCAAGCTTCTCCAGCAGAAATTATTTGAGGGCGGCGAGAATCCCTGGCGGGATGCTTGGGTGGAGCTACAGGGAGAGACACTTAAAAATCTGGCCGCAGACATTGAAAAGACAGTGCATCAGGTGGATCCCCAGATCCAGATAGGCCTAAGCGCCAATGCTTCCTCCTATGAGATGGAGGGGATTCCTTTCCCGGAATTGGCAAGGATTGCAGCGGGAGCGTGCAAACCCTTTGTCCGCATGACTGGAGCACCCTATTGGAAAAATGCGCTGACTTTGTCGTCAAACATTGAGGCAATCCGGGTGCAGAGCCATTGGTGCGCAGATATGGAGCGCCTGACGGAGGGGGATACTTACCCCAGGCCCAGACACTGGGTACCGGCCGCTTTCCTGGAGGGGTATGATATGGTGCTGCGGGCTGACGGGGGCAGCAGCGGCATTTTGAAATACATGCTGGACTATAATTCTACCCCAGAGTATGAGCCGGGTTATGTGATCCGGCACAACAAAAACCAGCCCCATTACCGGGAGATTGCACACAGATTCTCGGGAAAGCACACAGTGGGACTCAATTTATTTGAACAGATGGACAAGTTCAGACAGAGAGAGTACGGGGAGGACGAAAGCATTGAAAGCTTTTGCGTCCGCGCGGAGCTCCCCCTGATGAGTCAATGGCTGACCACGGACAATTCGATTCCCACTGCCTATGGAGCCACGGACTGCGCCAGCATGGTGTTCGGGGAGAATGCCAGGTATATCAGCCAGGAGCTGTTGCAAAACGGGGTGATTCTGGATGCCCAGGCAGCCAAAATCCTCGCAAAGGCCGGTATTGATCTGGGACTTCGGGCCTGGGAACGGGCAGAGATCCCCGCGGCGGAAGTCTTTCCCGCCTACCGGGAGCGGACCATTGCCGGATTTGACCGCAGTGACGGTGTTTTCTATGACTTTACACTGGACCGGCGCGCCGAAGTCCACAGCTGGTTCCAGGTAAGCAGACATGAAGGTCTTGCGACTCTGCCCGAGGGAGAGGATTGTGATAGATATCCGGCCTGCTATTTTTATGAAAATGAAAAAGGGCAACGGTTTATGGTTTATTCCTTTGTAGCCAGCAGCGTCTATGTGACTTCAGGCTGGAATAATGGCTTGTTCCGCAATTATTGCAGACAGAGACAGCTGGCAGAAGGGGTAAAATATCTTCAGGGGCGTCCACTGCCAGCCATGTGTTTTCAATGTCCAGAGCTCTATATTTTGTGCAAAAGGGACAAGAATTCTATGGCGGTAGGCCTCTGGAATTTCTTCCCGGATGCTGTGTACACGCCGGAAATCTTTTTGGATGATTTGTATGGACAGGTGGATTTTTACAATTGTGATGGAAGGCTGGAAGAGGACAGGGTAAAGCTTTCCACAGATATATTGCCATATGGATTTGCATTTTTTACGGTATATCGGTGAGAAAATGGTTATTATAATGCGCATGAATTATGCGTAGAATATTGACATGCGCATAAAAAAGCGTATTATACATAATAAATCAGGGTGGAGATTAAGGTAGTCTATGCCTACGGCAAGAGCTCTAGCCCTATTACAGGAAAGGCTTCCGAGGAGTGGCAACGGTTCTCAACTTATAAAAAGGCTAATGCCAGATAAGATATGGATGACAAGAGGGCGGGATTTGTGCTGGATGCACGGTCCCGTTTTTTCTGTTCAGGAGCGTCCCAATAAAGTATGTCGGCAAGCTGAAGCAAGAACCAGAATAAGTGCCATGAATAGGGAAATTTTTTTGTTTAACAATTCGGTAAATTTGCTAAGATAATATTATCAGCTGATAGTTGCCGAACACAGTAAAGTACCTTGAAGAAAAACAAGGAGGGATGAGGATTGAAATTTCAGAAAACTGCAAAAAAGTATTTCTCAATGATGTTAATAACTGCTATGGTAGTGTCTCTTGCAGCCTGCGGCAAAGATGTGGATTCCAACAAGGATTCAAATGCGGACAAACCTACAGGTGAAGAGCAAACAGGGGATCCGGAATCAAAGGGAGCGGATGCTTCGGGGGAGATAGAAAGTGATAGTAGTGCAAATTCCGGCGATGGAGTCGGACAGCCGGATCCCTATGGTGCTTACCCAGAGACCGTGACCATGGAGATTGGCAAATTCTTTGGGATTACGGTAGAGTTTCCAGATGGCCGTAGCAGAGAGGACAATGCCATACGGGATTATGTGAAAGAAAAGCTCAATCTGGAATATAATTTTACATGGGACATTATGGGGGGCGAGGACTATCAGCGGCAGCAGTCCCTTGCCATTGTTTCAGAAGAGCTACCGGATGTCATGGCTATTACAGACCGGAATGTTTTGGACGAATTAGTAGAAAATGATCTGATCGCAGATTTGACGGAAGTGTACCATCAATATGCAGGTAAGCATATGCGGGAGGTCTATGACACATACAGCTATCCTATTCTGGAGAGAGTTACCTACGATGGAAAAATGATGGCTTTGCCTAGGTGTGCGCCTGAGATGGGAACACTGGTATGGATACGACAGGATTGGCTAGACGCTTTAAATCTTACCATTGACCAGGATAACAATAAGATCATTTCCAGGGATGAACTGAAAATGGTGGCTCAAAAGTTTCTGGAAGAGGATCCGGGTTCCAGTGGTAAGCCTGTTGGACTGGCTATCAACACCAATATTGGTGGTGGCGCCAGCCAGAGCATGAATGCGGTGAATGACTCTTTCGGGGCATATCCAGGGCTGTGGTTTGAGGCAGAGGATGGAACAGTTTATAATGGCTTTACTTCGCCCCAGATGAAGGAAGCCCTTGGATGGTGGGCAGATATGTTCCAGGAGGGGATTTTGGATCCACAATTCGGTGTCCGCACCCAGGAAGATGTGGTTGCACTACTTGTGAATAACCAGTCTGGTATCACATTTGCGGAATGGACCAATCCTGCTTGGCAGTTCTCCAGCGTTAAAGAAATGAATCCGGAAGCAGAGTTTACAGCATATTGCCTTGACAATGGGGAAGGTGGGGTCAATATGGTTACCACAGATTCTTCCTGTATTTGGTTCGTTGTCCGCAAGGATTATGAACATCCAGAGGCGCTGATCAAGCTGGCAAATCTTCTGGCGGAGGTCCTTCCGAATACTGAGAATATGAAGGAAGAATTGCCAGAGATATATACGTATATGCAGACATCTGTGTATGATCAGAGCCAGCCCTTGACAGATTTTCGGTCTGCTGACTACTTTGCCTTTTATGGCTGCGATGAGGTGAAGGCTTATTTTGACGGGAAGCGCGCACTGGAGGATATCGCCAATGCCACTACAATTGTCATGATTGACGCTCAGAAAATCATGGAGACCAATCCTACAGACCCAGCGGCATGGGGAGCGGTAGTAGCCTATGATGTGGGAATCGCCACACTTGATTCTCTGGATGAGCAGGGGCTGATCCAGTGGATAGTACCTCTAAGGCTGGGCACTACGGAAACTATGAACAGTAAGCAGGCAGATCTGAGCAAGATTGAGCAAGAGACTATTGTGAAGATTATTACAGGTGATATTCCAGTGGAAGAATTGGATTCCTATGTGGAGGAATGGAATTCCAGAGGCGGCGCACAGATTGCAGAGGAATTAGCGGATAAGCTTAAGTAACTGTAGAGGACACAAAAGGCCGACAGAGGACAAGCTTTTGTCGGCCTGGATGGGAGATATTTATGAAACGAAAGACCAACCGACGCTCTCAGCTATATTATCATGGAATGATGATACCAGGAATGCTATTTATACTGCCTGAAAGAAATAATTGCTAACGCAAGACCAATAATTGCAACGCCTACC
>CANRZC010000164.1 GCA_947644185.1 uncultured Acetatifactor sp. | reverse complement strand
ATGTATTGCACTTGATTATCTGGACGCTGCTGGGGATTACGAAAGCCATATAAAAAGCCAACTCATTGCAGGTATTGTCAGATACCTAAGCTCTGGGGTATATCAATTGGAAGACGGCTGGGTGGGGATGCAGGGAATCCCCAGCAATAATGACTATGCACATATGCCATGGTTTCATTTCGATTCTGAGAAGGCTGCGAAGGCTGATGTGGGAGTGACAAAACGCCTTGCAGATTTCCTTCTCAGGTACGCAGATGCGGGCAGCGAAATCTATCATAAGGCAGAGAATCTGAAAAAACGGTATAGCCAATGTGGGCTGGTTCTTGTCCAGGGTTATCCCGATTACGACCCGGAAGCACTAAATCTCCCTGCATATGACCCTGCAACCTATCCCTCCTGGCTGCCACTGCCAGTGTATTTTATCGGTTCCCCAGAAAGCAGCTTTTATCCGGCATGCCAGCGCACTGTGGAAAGAAATCTGGACACAATCGTTGACTCGCTGCTTGACATACAGGAAATTCAACTGCCCTCTCCAGAAGCCCTTGACGCATATGAAAAAAGCAATCCCCATCCAGACGGCCTGCGTTGGTGTGTAGCTGAACAGACCATTGGAAACTATTATTGGGGCAGTCATTCTATCATACGGGACTTGGACATACTGGGGAAATTTGGCAGACTGGATTTTGATTTGCCCGTTCTCATGGAATAGAGGTGATAAAATGCACTTCCACTGAATCATTTTCTTCCAACAGCTTTGACCATTCAAATACGAACATTCCCGGAACGCTGACGCTGGCGGCGCCAATGGACTGGCTCTCATGGCCAGCCTGTGCAGTGACGCTATCCAGGTTAAGGCTGCTGCTAGCGGCAATGGTGATACTGTGATCAAAGCCCCACTCCTCCCCTATGGTAATGTATCCAAAGGCACTTGTCCCTGTAGAAGGCTGATCTATTTCACCGAAAGTGCTTTTGATAGGGCCATACCCCCAAATCCGCCACCCACCGTCTGCGGCAGAATCTCTTCGAAATACGGCAAAGTATTTCTTATTCTTATCGCCTAGAAAGCCTGCCAACAGTCTATCCGGTATGCTGTCCGATTCATACAGGGCAAAGATTTGCACATTCCTCTGGGAACTCATTGCGGAAATCAAACCGGCCAGGTACGCCGTATCTCCGCGATCCCTGTGCCGCTCCATCTTCCAGAGCCAGCGAATCTCCTCCTGCCCTTCCTCTCCTGCGGCCATGGCAAAAAGGACTTCCCCTCTGTCAGTCTCCATTACATAATAGCTGCTCCCGTGGCTTCCTCCACAGTCCACCCGCCAGACCCGCGCTACTATGTCCAACAATCTCCCGGCATCCTCATTTAGGCCCGGCATACCGCGGACAATCCCGTCTGTGCCATCCACCTGGTGGAACACCCCCACACTGTTCCAGACAGGGTTATCCCCCATGATGCCGCCAGAGCTTTTCTGCAGCAGCTCCGCCTCTGGCGTAATGATATATTCCGGTGCGTTTTCCGCCGTATAAGTGGCATTGTACCAGGGTGCGTCATAGAGCACCTTTGATACCGTATATCTGGCGCCATAGATTTCATCTCCATTTTTCGAGGCCGATACCATGGGATCTGTCAGGAGACAGACCGCCGCTGCCACACTGACCACGGCGACAGCTGCAACTACCCAGAACGCTGGCTTTCTGTAGTACAATACACTCTTGATCCGCTCTCTCACTCCCACCTCTCCGAAGGCCAGCGGACAGCCGAAGGTCCCCTGTGCGGAAGTGGCGCAAAACAGCAGGGTATCCGCATAGTTCTTTTTCTGCGCCTCCCCTATCTGCTTAACTACATATTCGTCGCAGGCAAATTCAATGTCCCGGCAAAATAGAAGATACGCCACCCAGCACAGGGGCTGAAACCAATAAACTGACAGCAGTGTAAAGGCAAGGGGCTTCCACCAATGATCATGCCGCTTGAGATGTGCTCTCTCATGGGCTATGACACAGGAACGCTTCGGTTCCTCAAGATCTGAAGGCAGATATATCCGAGGGGCAAAAATACCAAAGATAAAAGGAGATTTCACAGCATCACAGATCCATAGATTTCCTTCCAGACGCAGAGCAATGGCTACCTTCCGGCGCAGTCTCACAGAGCTTATCAGAGCATACAAAAACAAGGCTCCCACACCCGCTCTCCAGAGTCTTGAGCCAAGGAATATCACAATCTGCATGGGGTTTACACTAGCCTGGGGATTCGGCGCAAAGGATGAAGCAATGGCCGGATTGACTACATTGTCCACAATCCGGATACCGCTCTCAATGGCCGGCTCTCCTGCCGTCATGATTTCCGGCGGCACAGTCTGTGCGCTGGGAAGCAGACTCAGCACACTTTCTATGGAAAATGGGCAAATCAATCGGATGCCCACCAGAATCCACAGAGCACAGCTTATGGACTTCGGGACTTTTCGAAACAAAAGCCGCAGCAGCAAAACCACCAGGATCACCCACCCTGCGGCAATTCCCATATTCAGACATTTTAAAAATAAAGCTTCCATGACAATTTCCCTCCCCAAACGCTTCTCTTCTAATGGCCCAAATCACTGGAATTTGCCACTGTCATAGGAATCAATCATATCCCGAATCTCCTGAATTTCCTTCGAAGACAGTTCTCTCTGGGACACAAAGGCGGCAAGAAACGCAGGCAGAGAACCGCCAAAGGTGTCTTCCACAAACTTTCTGCTCTGAGCGGCATGAAATGCCTGTCTGGAAATCAGAGAGGTGACCATGCCCTCCTTGTTCTGAAAGATACCTCTCTCACATAGCTTCTTTAACACCGTGTAGGTGGTAGATTTCTTCCAGCCCAGCTCCTTACTGCACAGCTTTACCAATTCTCCTGATGTCAAGGGCTCCTTCTGCCAAATAATATCCGCAAAGCGGGATTCCACTACTCCAAGTTTCGCATCTTCCATCCTGTCAGCCTCCTGTCTCTCAATCCCGTGTCCAAAATATGGTCTACTCTTAATAGACCTAGCATAAGTCTATCATGAGTAGACCATATTGTCAAGAACCTTTTGCAAACAGCGTAGATTTCTCAGATCACAGGCAGTCCCGCACCACAGCACGCCTCGCAATCAGGTAAGATGCCGTATAGTAAAGCAGATACAGCAAAGCCATCACACCGGCCACAATCCCTGCAATCAAGGGCACTGTCTCTGCACAGGCGCTCATCTGCTCCATGCGCATGAGATGCACCCCAAAGGCCGCCACAGGAATGCTCATTGCCATAGGCAGCACAAAGGGCAGCATAAAGAAGCTAAAGGTCTGCCAAAACAGGGCTCTCCCCTGCCCCTGCTCCCCCACTCCCAGCCGGAAAAGGATCCGGTAGCGTCCTCTGTCTTCCTCCAGGGTGGACAGGGTCTTCAATGCCAGTATAGCCATAGCTAACAGGAGAAACACCGCTGAGGCAAACAGGGCACCCACCACTAAAATCGCCGATGTGTTGTTTTCCTCCTGTCTGTGGTATTCCCGGATTTCAAACTCGGTTCTTTCTCCCGGTTCATAATCCGGCGAACTATGCTGTATCAGTTGTGCCAGTTCTTCCTGAAGCCCCACACCGTCAAATCTGTGTTTGTCTGTGATATATGCGATATTCTCCTCCACGCATTGAAGCTCTGCCACTGCCTGGTCCGGCACTACCACATAGAAATACAGATAGCTTATCTTTGGGTAATCTGTCCGGCAGCTGTGAAACGTGTATGTCTCTCCTCCCTGCTCCCAAATCATGTCGGACCAATCAGGCTGGGCAGCTTTTAGGTCATTGCACACAATCATAAACTGCCCCTCTAAAGTCACAGGCTCCACCCCCAAAGGAGCCATCACTTTATTAAAGTCACTGACTGACAGAAAGCTGTCGTTGGGTGCCATCCACTCCTCATACCACTGGGTACGGCTGTAAAAGTCCACATTCCCTGTCTCAAAAGTCCGCCAGCTAATTTTCTGCCGGATTCCCGCGTATCCCTCAATCAGACTTTCCGCCTCCTCCAGCGGAATTTCGCCCTCTCTGTAATATTTATTGGGATAATACATGATATCATAGGGCCAGGCCGCATACAGTGCCTCCTCCTGACCAGCCTTCTGAATAAAAGAGAAATTGGTGCCGATTACGGCAAGGCTCATCAAAAGCGCCAGACAGCCAAACATGAGAGAATTGGCGCTTAAGCTTCCCGAAAGCTGACGCAGCACAAAGGTGTTGGCGCCACGGCTGCGAAATCCCGGACTGCGAAGCAGCAGACAGACAAAACTTTTGGAAGCTCCCATATGAAACAGCATCACAGACAAAATAAAGCCTGCCAGAAGATACTCCATGCTATCCACTGTTCCACCCCCCATGGCTATGTCCATGCCTCTCCAGAACAGGGCGCCGCAAGCCCCCATTGCCATAAGTGACACAAGTGTCACAAAGAACCAGACAAATGGATGACGCACTTGCTTCTCTACCTTTTTCTCTCCGTGGATAAGGTCATAGATGCTAACTCGCTTTAAATACACCCCGGAAGCCACCGATGCCACAAGGAAGATTCCCACTGTCAGCAGCACTGTGCGAAGCAGTCCCTCCGTGGAATAGGCCGCAAGGACAAATTCCATTTCCAAAAGCTTTCGCATCACCGCCATAAGTCCCTGGAACAAAAAGATCCCGGCAAAGAGTCCGGCTCCCAGGGCAATACAGCAAATCACCAGGGTTTCTGTCTGAAAGAGAAGCAAAAGGTCTCTTCTGTTCATACCCAGCGTCAGATAAGTGCCAAACTCCCGTTTTCTGCGTTTTAAGAGAAAAGAGGTGGCATAGCTGAGCACAAAAGCCACCACAAAAGAAATTGCCGCCACTATGATTTTCAGCCCAGTCTTCTCGCTCTCTCCACGGTCCACAAAAGTATGCAGTTCTCTGCTGCAAATCACATTGTTGATGGAGAAAAGCAGGGCGACAGTAAGCGCCACTGTCATAAAATAAATCAGGTAATTGCCCACCTGACGTTTCACATTTCGAAGCGCAAGTTTAGCATACATCCGTCTCACCTCCCAATGCCGCGGATACAGACCAGATTTCATGGTACATCTCCTGTCTGCTTCGCTCTCCACGATACACCTCACTCCATATCCTGCCATCCTTTAAGAACAGCACCCTGTCCGCGTAGGAGCCCATGAGGGCATCGTGGGTGACCATCAGAATCGTAGACCCCAAAGTCTGGTTCATCATCTGGAATGTCTGCATTAAATGTTTCGCATTGGAGGAATCCAGAGCACCTGTGGGCTCGTCCGCAAGCACCAGCGCAGGATTTGTAATCAGAGCCCTGGCACAGGCAGCCCGCTGCCTCTGGCCTCCTGAGAGCTCATAGGGGAATTTATCCATTTGATCCGTCACGCCCAAAGCCTCTGCCACCCGCTGCAATTCCTCTTGGCTCTCCTGGAAGCCTATCTTTTTCAGGTTCAGAGGGAGGACAATGTTCTCCCCTATGGTCAAAGTGTCCAGCAAATTGTAGTCCTGAAAGATAAAGCCCAGCCTGTCCCTGCGAAATACAGCCAGCTCATTTTCCTTCATTCCAGTCAGTTCCCTGCCATCCACATGGATTTCTCCTGAGCTGACCCTGTCAATGGTAGAAATCACATTCAGCAGCGTACTTTTGCCAGAGCCAGACGCTCCCATAATGGCAGTGAACTCTCCCTGCTCCACAGCAAAGGAAATGCCGTCCAGGGCTTTCACCACTACACTGCCACTGCCATAATATTTTGTTACATTTTGAATTATCCTAAATATCACCGGCTATCCTTGCATACGCAGTTGGCGT
>CANRZC010000163.1 GCA_947644185.1 uncultured Acetatifactor sp. | reverse complement strand
CCCTGGAAAAACAGGATGTCATGATATTTTTGCGACGCATGGAGAGTGATGCTGTGTCCCCCCTGCCAGCTTATGAAAAAAGCGTTTTTTCCAGTGTTCTGGAATATTTTTAAGCTGTTCATCCGTATAAATACCGGCCATTGCCTTCTGCAGCACTTTTGTGGAAATATCCGTGGCTAAAACCTTTGTATCCCACTTATCCTTCTCCATTCCGAAGAAATCTGCCAACACCATGGCTATCATATATGGCTCTTCCCCTGAGGAAGCGGCCCCACACCAGATTCGCAGATCCCTTTTGGCTGCCTCTTTCTGGCGAAGCCAGGGAAGCACCTGGTTCTTAAAGAAATCAAAATGCTCAAATTCACGCATAAAGTATGTATGATTTGTAGTCAGAAAGTTTACCAGCATCTTTTCCTGATTGCCTGACTTGTCATTCTCCACCGCATTCATGAATTCGTCAAAGGTCTTCCAACCGCCTCTTTTAATATAATTCTCCAGCCGTCCGTTGACAATGACCTTTTTCTGGTAAAGGTCAATTCCATAGCGCTGCTTCATATGAGAGGCAATCCTGATAAATTCCTCATCCTTAATCACAGTTCATCCCACCTCCTGATTGAACGGTCCTATTCCAAAAGTCCTGCCGCCCCTACCCTCTGTATTATCTAGCTCCGCCGCTCCTTTAACGCAGCTGGCGCGCTATCTTGCGGCATATTTTATAAATATCGGGATTGAACTTTATCTCCGCTTCTCCCTCCATGATTTGAAAGGCCTCTTCCCTGCTGTAATTTTTCTTGTCCGTGAGAGCACAGTAGACCTGCACAATGGATACAATCTGGGCCGCCAGTGGAATTTCTTCTTTTCTAAGCCCCTCCGGGTACCCGCTTCCATCCCAGTTCTCATGATGATAGTGAGCAATGTCTACAGCCACATGGACAAAGTCATTATAATCACTGCCCACATGCAGATCACCTAAAAGCTTTGCACCAATGGTGGTGTGTGTCTGCACAATTGCCATTTCCCCTGCATCCAGTGCCTCCTGCTTGCGCAATAGCTCCAGCGGGATTCCGATATTGCCGATATCACACAGCGGTGCCGCCAGTTCAATGGTATCAATATAGGCATCGGAAATCTTATCTTCAAACAAAGGGGAAAGCTGCATTCCCTGGGCCAAAATTCTGCAATTCTCCTTCAAGCGCTCTATATGCTCCCCCCTATAGCAGGAGTTCCTGGCGGCAATCCCAGCCAAAGCATACAGCACATCTTTCTTTTCCTGCTCAATCTGCTTCAGCTGTTCGCTTAAAGAGGCATGAAGCTTACGATTCATTTCCTCCAGCTCTCTGTTTGCCTGGTATAAGCGCAGATGAACACTTACCCTCGCCTGTACCACCTCTGGGTAAAAAGGCTTTGTAATGTAGTCCTCTCCCCCCAGGCTCAGACCTTCCATGATATCTTTCGGATTATCATATGCGGAAATAAAGATAATCGGTATATTTTTTGTCTTTTTATTCTTTTTTATTAGTTTGCACAGCTCGTAGCCATCCATTCCTGGCATGGAAATATCGGATAAGATCAATTGCGGACTGACCTTCTTCACCAGCTGCAGCGCTTCCTCACCACTGCCCGCCGATACAGGGCAACATCCCATGTCCCGGATGATTTCTTCCAGAATGCTTCTGTTCACTTCCAGATCATCCACGATGAGAATCTTCGCCGCGCCTTTGTCCGCGTAGTCCATCTGCTGCCCCTCCCTGCCTGCAAACTTATGTATCCCCTAAGCGCTTCCCATGGTGCCTATAAATTCCTCAAGGGCCAGGCAATCCAGCCTCTTCTTCTGGGAAACTATTTTTGTACAATGCGTCAAATTCAACTGTCACTTTTTCATAATCCCCCTTCTGAATCGCCATCTTCAGCCGAAGGGCCATGCGTTTGATGTCAGGAGGTGCCTGTGCAGTCAGCTGTCTAACAGTCTCCATGAACATCTCTGCCTTCTCCCAGTTCTCCATTTCTACACTGAGAATCAGCTTCGACAGGTTCTTCTTTAATGCCTCCCTGCTGGCGGCTGTACCATAGTGTCTCACATCCTCCTCAGCCTCAGGGACACCCATTTGAGCCATACTGTCAAATGCCGCTTTTATGTCGTCTGTGGCATTCTGAGAATTTGATTTCTCTCCGCAATCCCCCACCCATATGGAAAAGGAAAAACGACTGCCCTGGCCCTGTCTGCTCTCCACATCAATGCTACCGCCCATCAGTTCCACCAGCTGCTTACAGATATTGAGGCCCAACCCTGTACCGCCATATCTTCTGGAAATGGAGGCGTCCACCTGGGAAAAACTTTTGAACAGCTTATCTCGGTCCTCCTCAGCGATTCCGATTCCCGTGTCTGATACAATGAAAAAGATCTCTGCCTTTCCCTCTACACGGGCAGTGAGCAGTACCTGGAGGGTAATCTTACCCACTGCGGTAAATTTCAGGGCATTTGACAGCAGATTATTTAAAATCTGCACAATCCGCAGCTCATCCCCCACCACATACTCTGGCACCTGTGGTGATACTGTCAAAAAAAAGTCCAGGCCCTTCTCCGTAATCCTATTGATGTGCTGGGCCTTTACATAATCCAGCATATTTCTAAAATGAAATTTCCGAGGCTCTAGACTGAATTTCCCAGCCTCCAGCTTCGAAAAATCCAGGATATTGTCAATAATTTTGTTCATATCCCCGCAGCAGCGCTCTATCAACTGCAGAGCCTTTGCCGTGTGCTCCTCCAAAGGCTCATCCAAAAGCTCTCTCACGTTGCCCAGGATACCGTTCACTGGCGTCCGCAGTTCATGGGTCACATTGGCCACAAATTCTGACTTGACTCTGCCGGCCTGTCTCGCTTCTTCTCGCACCTGCTCGATTTCTCTGGCCAGATGCTCCTTTTCCAGAATATCGTTGGCCATACAGATCCATCTATTCTGGCCACTGTCCTGGACGAATTTCGCCTCCACAGGAAAGCAGGTCCGGTTCCTGCGGTATACCACCAGATGCCCTGTCTCACTGCTTCCCTGAAAATAAGGGGCCGTCTCCATCGGCTTAAAGCTCCCGGGAAACACATCACTGATATGTCTGCCCACAAGACTCTCTTCTGCTCCAGCTTCTGGCATATATCCCAGCTTATTCCTGGCCACAGCATTGGCATACGTGATCCTACCTGTGCTGTCAAATATTAGAATCATCTCCAGCGCGTCCTCTACGGGAAATACGCTGATTCCATTCTCTCCCATATGGTTCCTCCGCCGGCGTTTGGTCACTCACAAGAAAACAGCAGCAGAAGCGTAATCTCCACTTTGCTGCCGCCCATATTACGAAAATTCGAAGTTGCTTATCATTTCCATAATATTAAAGAAATCATCCCTGGCAAGCCTGAAGCATTCTAATATATCTGGCGAGAACTGGCCACATTCGCCATTCATAATCATCTCAAATGCCTTTTCTTTTGAAAAAGAGCTTTTGTATACTCTGGGGCTCACCAGTGCGTCATAGACATCTGCCACGGCAACGATCTGTGCGCTGATTGGAATATTCTCTCCCACCAGATGATCTGGGTATCCTCTTCCGTCCCACCTTTCATGGTGATGACGGCAGATTTCATAGCAGTAACGGTAGAACTCACTGGTTCTGTCCTTGTAGAATTTCTCCAAAATATCGCAGCCTATGGTGGTATGTGTCTTCATAATTTCAAATTCTTCCGCAGTCAGACGTCCTGGCTTTAAGAGAATCGTGTCTGAAATGCCTATCTTTCCAATATCATGCAGCACGGATGCTCTGGAAATCCCGTCCACCGATGCTGGCGTCAACCCATACTGTGGAAAATGCTCCATCAGATGCCTGGCCATGATCCTGGTATAAAATTTAATACGCTTGGTATGATCACCTGTCTCTGCACTTCTAGACTCCACCACCGTGCTCAGGGCATCAATCATGAACTCATTGGTCTCCCTGATCTCCTTCTCCTGGGCTCGGATGGCAATCTCCTGCTCTTTGAGGCGCCGCTCCATGTTGCGCTTGTTCTGATACAGCTCTATAATATTCTTGCTGCGGCGCTTTACAATATGGGGATAGAAGGGCTTATGTATTACATCGGCCACGCCGAAGTCGTATGCCCTGCCCTCGCTGTCCTTGACAGTCTCTCCCGTAATCAGTATCACAGGAATCGCTTCTAACAGCTCATGCTCCTGCATATACTCTAGCACCTTGAATCCATCCATGATGGGCATCACCACGTCCAGCAGTACCAATACAATATTATGGTTCTGCTCAATCTGGTCCACTGCCTCTTTGCCATTTCCAGCCTCCAGCAGATCATACTCGTCCAGACTGTCATGGAACATTTCCATAATTATCTCGCGGTTTATTTCTTCATCGTCGACAATTAGTATTTGTTGCTTTTCCATTTCTCCACCATTATTCTGAGTATATTCGCTACGAAATCATGATACCACTTTCCAAAAAAAATGTCAATTCATTAAAGAAGTCCATCACAAAACTTCTATAGACAAATACACCAAAACTGTGGTAAATTAGATATAGTAAGGGAGGATGCGCTATGGATACATATACTTTCCAGGATATATTTGATATCGATTTTATGCAGAAGCTGATAGATTCCCTGTCTGTCGCCCTGCAGGTAGGCATCAGCATCCGCGGCCCTCATGGTGAACGTATCACAAAGGACAGCGATTATTGTCATTTTTGTCGTGACATTGTAAAAAAATCTCCTGTGGGAAATGCACGCTGTGAAATGTCTGATAGAGCTCTCAGCGCCCATAATGACCCAAAGCCCTATATTTGTCACTGCCAGTCCGCAGGGCTCACAGATGCCAGCATCAGCATCCTGATGGAGGATAAGCATCTGGCCAGTATCCTGGTGGGCCAGGTCCGTCTGGCAGAGGATGTGCCGGACGACGAGGAATATCGTACCAATGCCCGCATTCTCCAGCTGGATGAGGAGGAATTTCTGGCACAGGTGCACGCTATTCCCATCATCACGAAAGCACAGTTTGAGCATATATTAGATCTCCTCTCTCTTCTGGCCAACCAGTTCTCCCAGATGGGCTGCGCGAATCTGCGTCTGCGCACTGCGATAAGCTCTCTGGAAAGTCAGAAGCTTTTACACCAGCAGGAAAAGACTGTCCTTGAGACCCTGGCGGAAAAGGATTCCATGACTGGTCTCTACAATCGCCGGAAATTTGAGGAAGTGGCTGATCTATATGCTGGTCAAAAGGGACGCCAGATCTGCATGGTATCCGCGGACGCCAATTTTCTAAAATTGACCAATGACATTTTCGGCCATAAGGCCGGGGATCAGCTTCTAGTCAACATCGCAAAGATCATGGACAGCCTGGCAAAGAGTGACTGGTTAGTGGCCCGCTGTGGGGGAGATGAATTCCGCGTTATCCTGCCTGACACTACCCTGGAGACCGCATTGGACTACTGCCGTCGGGTGGCAAGGGATTGCAGCAAAGATACTACGCTTTCTCTGCCTCTCTCCGTGGCCTTAGGGGCCGCTGACTGGAACAGCGATCATGAGACTTTACAGGATTGCTTCTCCCGGGCAGATGCCAAAATGTACCAGAACAAGGCAGTATTAAAGCATGAGCAGCATGTCCCTGATTATATTATGGAGAGACTGTATGATAAGCAAATCTTGAGCCAAACAGTAGTGGAGTATGCCGCCCGAATGGCCCATGCGTTTTCCCTGTATCTAGGCTTTCCCCAGGAGCATGCCGAAGAAGTAAGCCTGGCTGCCAGGTTCCAGGATATCGGCATGGCAAAGCTACCTGAATCCTTCTATATCCGTGGCCAATCCAGGACAGAGGAGGAGGCCCTGCGGATCAAGAC
>CANRZC010000162.1 GCA_947644185.1 uncultured Acetatifactor sp. | reverse complement strand
GAAAGGAGAGCATAATGCGTGAATTGAAATCTATCCACAAAATAGGTTTTCGGCTGTTAAAAATGATTCACAGGGAGAATTCTGCTATCATCCCCCTTCATCTGCTGGAGCTGTGCCTTTCCCTGGTGCAGGTTTACGCGGGACTGTTACTGACGGCGGGACTGATCGACGCGCTGTTGGAGGGAGAGTATACTGATGCGGCATGGAAAGCCGGGTGGCTTTTAGGGGCAAATCTCCTGCTGGGCCTGGCGAGTCATCTGTTACAGAGGCGGTTTCAGAGTCTTGGGACGAGGCTGTGGCTCATTTTCTATGTGTGGCTGCGGGAAAAGTTTTTTGCCATGGACTACGAGAGTATGGAGAAGCCGGAGATGGCTGAAAAGCTCCTGTTCTCGGAGCGGACTTCGGATATGTATGGGGGACTTGATAATCTGCTGAATTTCTATTGTAATATCTTGCGAGCGATTCTGAACATAGCGCTGTCGTTTTCCTTGGTGCTCCACCTGTGCCTGATGAAACCGTCAGGAGAGCATGGGCTGGCTGGGAGACTTGCAGATCCGATTCCTTCTCTAGTGCTCTTCGCCGGGCTGTTATTGGGCATGTGTGTCTGTTCCTGGATAGCTTATACCAGATTTGCCGCAAAGCAGATGGAAATCTTCGAGAGTCATACGGGGGTAGAAGAGAGGCTCAGCTACATGCTGTATAATGTGTTCGGCAATGAAAAGACAGGGAAAATAATTCGTATATACGGCATGGAAGAAATGATCCTGGGAAACACAGCCCAGTACAACGAGAAATCCAGGGCTTATTTTGCGGAAATGACTAATGTGGAGAATGCAGCCAACCATGCCAACAACCTGGTGAGCAGCGTTTTTACCTTGGGTGCCTATTTGCTGGCGGCGCTAAAGGTGGTGGCAGGAGCCGTGACAGTGGGTGCATTCACCCAGTATGTGGGTGCGCTGAATCAGTTCGGGTCCTCCTGCTTTTCCCTGATTGCGGGGCATGGGGAGCTTCGCAAAATCTGCACCACCATGACAGATTTCTTAACGTTCCTGGACATGGAGAACCCCCACGCGTCGGGCACTATTCCTGTGGAGAAGCGGGATGATGGGGAGTATGAGCTGGCATTTGAAAATGTGAGCTTCCATTACCCCGGCAGTGAAGAGCTGGCGCTTAAAAACGTGAACTTCAAGCTGCGCATAAAGGGGAAATTAGCGGTGGTAGGGCGAAACGGCGCTGGCAAGACCACTTTTATCAAGCTTCTGTGTCGTCTCTACGAGCCTACGGAGGGGCGTATCACCTTAAACGGCGTAGACATCCGCAAATATGACGAAGAAGAATACCGCCGCATCTTCGGCGTGGTGTTCCAGGACTTCAAGCTCTTCGCCTTCCCGGTGTGGGAGAACGTGACTGCGGGCTATGAGAGGCAGGAACACCGGATCTGGAAGGCCCTGGAGCAGGCAGACGCAGACAGCCTTGTAAGGAACATGGAAAACGGTCTGGACACCTGGTTGTACAAGGGGGTGGAGGATGGCGTGGAAATCAGTGGCGGGGAGGCCCAGAAGCTGGCCCTGGCCAGAGCTCTGTACAAAGACATGCCTGTAGTAATCCTGGATGAGCCCACTGCGGCTCTGGATCCGAAAGCCGAGGCAGAAATTTACGAGCGTTTCGGACAGATGGTGGAGGGCAGGACCAGCATCTACATCTCCCACCGCATGAGCAGCTGTCGGTTCTGCGACGAGATCATCGTATTCCAGGATGGACAGATTGTAGAGCGGGGCAGCCACAAAGAGCTGCTGGTCGCGGGAGGATGCTATAAGGAAATGTGGGACGCCCAGGCGAAGTATTATGCCTGACTTGCTTGTAAATATGCAAACGAAAGCTTGTGCGTTTAGAGCCAGTGTGGTATGATTTTCTTAACGTAGAATTTCGAAGCGTTTGATTTTAATTCATTTGAAACAGAATATGATATAAGGAGTGATTGCAATGAAACTGGCCACGGCATTATCGGAGAGAGCAGAGCTGCAGCGAAAAATATCGGAAATTGGAACCAGACTAAACCATAATTCCAGGGTGCAGGAAGGAGAGGAGCCTTCGGAGGAGCCAAAGCTGCTGCTGGAGGAGTTGGACAGGTGCGTTAAGAGGTTGGAGGAGCTGATTGGGGCCATTAATCGGACCAACAGCGAGACAGTGCATGAGGGACGGACGCTGACTGACCTGCTTGCGGCCAGAGACTGCCTTAAGCTCAGAATTCAGATCATGAGGGATTTCCTGAACCACGCCAGCGATAAGGTAAGCCGCATGACCCATACGGAGATTAAGATCAAAAGCACGGTGGCGGTGGCCGAAATGCAGAAGGAAATCGATGCTCTGTCAAAAGAGCTTCGCCAGTGCGATGAGCTGATTCAGGAGCTGAACTGGACAACGGAATTATTGTGAACTAAGAAAAGGTTTTCAAAGAAAGCAAAGGAAAGAAAGAAGGTAATCCGACAGGGCGGATGCATCTCCATCGGCAGAGAATGTGCCGTACTCTGGCAAGAGGCGCGGACAGCCTCGGGGTTCAAATCCCCATATGACAATGCATGTCCTGTACGAAAACATGTGCAAGGTTATTTCTTATTCTTACTACCATGGTATCGACTGTCGGATGAGGGTGGGCTTGGGGATAATTTTCTACAAAAAAACCGATTGGCAAATCTAAAATCAACAACAATCAAAGGAAATCCACAAAAATATCAAATAAAGCAATGTAAGATTTATTGACATTCAGCTCAGATAGGCATATACTGAATACTAGGAATCCGAAAGAAAAACGAAGATAAAACAGAAAGAATAGAAAACATAGTGGAAAGAAACCGTCAATACAGAAAGGAGCGGCAATGGCAAAGTATTACATACAGGAAATCCCGAGGACGGAGAGAATCCCCAAGCTGGTGGCTCATCTGTACGCCAAGATGCCGGAGATTGAGTCAGCCCGGGCGAAGCTCATCACGGAATCTTATAAAACCACGGAGGACAAGCCCATTGTCATGCGGCGGGCTTTGGCTTTTGCGCATATTTTGGACAATATCCCTATTATCATTAGAGAGGGAGAGCTGGTGGTGGGCAGCACTACCATCGCCCCCAGAGGCTGTCAAACCTATCCAGAATTCTCCTACAAATGGCTGGAGGCAGAGTTTGAGACAGTGGCTACCCGTAAGGCCGATCCCTTCTATATAGCGGATGAGACGAAGAAGGAGTTGCTGGAGGCAGACGCCTACTGGGAAGGAAAGACCACCAGCGAGCTGGCTACCTCCCTGATGACTGAGGAGACGAAGAAGGCCATCGAGCACAATATCTTTACCCCTGGCAATTATTTCTACAATGGTGTGGGCCACGTGACTGTTCAGTATGACAAGATTCTGGCCATAGGCTACAGAGGGCTGATTGACGAGATGCAGGAGGAGCTGGACAGATGCAATCCCGGCGACGGAGATTACTGTACCAAGAGCCAGTTCCTGAAAGCCGCTATCCTAAGCTGCCAGGCGGTGATACGCTATGCCCGCAGATATGCAGAGCTGGCAAAGAAGGAGGCTGACGCCTGCACAGATTCCACAAGAAAGCAGGAGCTTTTGCAGATTGCCGCCAACTGTACCCGAGGGCCGGAGCATGGGGCCTCCTCGTTCTATGAGGCCTGCCAGAGCTTCTGGTTCGTGCAGCAGCTGCTACAGCTGGAGTCCAGCGGCCATTCTATCTCACCGGGGCGCTTCGATCAGTATATGTATCCTTACTATAAAAAAGATCTGGAGGCCGGAAAGCTTTCCAGAGAGTTTGCCCAGGAGCTCATGGACTGTATCTGGGTAAAATTGAATGACCTGAACAAATGCAGGGATGCCGCCAGCGCGGAGGGGTTTGCAGGCTACAGCCTGTTCCAGAATCTCATCGTAGGCGGCCAGGATAAGGAGGGTGTGGACGTCACCAACGACTTAAGCTTTATGTGCATCACGGCTTCTATGCATGTATTTCTGCCCCAGCCCTCTCTTTCTATCCGGGTGTGGAACAAGTCGCCCCATGACCTGTTGATGAAGGCGGCGGATTTGACCAGAACAGGCATTGGGCTGCCGGCATACTACAACGATGAAGTCATCATTCCTTCCCTCTTGAGCAGAGGACTTACCCTGGAGGATGCCAGGGAGTACAATATCATCGGCTGCGTGGAGCCTCAGAAGGCCGGCAAGACGGAAGGCTGGCATGACGCGGCTTTCTACAATATGTGCCGTCCCCTGGAGCTGGTATTTTCCAACGGCTGGGACAAGGGCGAGAAGATCAGCATAGAGACTGGAAAGGTGGAGGAGATGTCCACCTTTGAGGAGTTCTATGATGCCTATAAAAAGCAGATGAACTATAACATTTCCCTGCTGGTGAACGCGGACAATGCCATTGATGTGGCCCATGCCACCCGCTGTCCCCTGCCCTTCCTGTCCTGTATGGTGGAGGACTGTATCAAGAGAGGCAAGAGCGTTCAGGAGGGCGGAGCTGTCTACAATTTCACAGGCCCTCAGGGCTTTGGTATTGCCAATATGGCGGATTCCCTCTATGCCATTAAGAAGCTGGTATTTGACGAAAGAAAAGTGACTCTGGCAGAGTACAAGCGGGCGCTGGCCATGAATTATGGACAGGGCTTTGACGCTATCAGTGCCGGGGACATCGTCACCCAGATCTTGCGGGAGATGGATCAGAACGGCATGAGAGTGGAGGAAGCTCAGGTTGCGGACATGATTACAGCAGTGATGCATGCAAAGCTTCCTGAGGAGGAAAAAAGGAAATATGAAGAGCTGCGGGCTATGATTGATGAGGTGCCAAAGTTTGGCAATGATATTGAGGAAGTAGATATGTTTGCCAGAGATGTGGCCTACACCTATACTAAGCCGCTGTTAAACTACCGCAACCCCAGAGGAGGACAGTTCCAGGCTGGGCTGTATCCGGTGTCTGCCAATGTGCCCCTGGGGGCCCAGACGGGAGCTACCCCGGACGGCAGACTGGCCCATACCCCTGTGGCGGACGGTGTGTCTCCCTCTGCGGGGAAGGATGTATTCGGTCCCACTGCAGCAGCTAATTCCGTGTCAAAATTGGATCATGGCATCGCCTCCAATGGCACTCTGTTTAACCAGAAATTCCATCCCACAGCTTTAAGCGGCGAGAAAGGGCTGGAGAACTTCGTGGCTCTGATCCGCTCCTACTTCGACCAGAAGGGAAGCCATATGCAGTTCAATGTGGTGGACAGACAGACCCTTTTGGATGCCCAGGCCCATCCTGAAAAATATGCTCATCTGGTGGTGCGGGTGGCAGGGTACAGTGCACTTTTCACCACACTGTCCAAGTCCTTGCAGGACGACATTATTCGCAGGACGGAGCAGGGGTTCTGAGGTGAGAAAGGATAGCTTAAGAAGAAAAGTTCTGGGGTATACTCATAAAAAGGAGATGAACACTGCCGTGTAGTGGCTTTAAATATATGAGGTATAAGGATTATGAGTGAAAATATAAAAAGTATTGCGTCTGAAGTATATGAAGAACTGGTAAAGCTATTTGGCGGGGAGATTAAAAGTATCATTTTGTATGGCTCATATGCCCGTGGGGATTTTAATTCGGAGTCAGATGTTGACATTATGATCTTGTTAAACTGCGAACAAAACGAGATAATGAAAAGACGAAAAGAAATCAGCCGAATTGCAAGTCGGATTGGTTTGAGAAATGATGTTATGGTTTCACTTCTAGCGCGTAACTGTGCTGATTATGAAAAACAAATGAAATATCAGCCATTTTATCAAAACATTGAGAAGGAAGGCATGAAAATATATGGATAAAGCAAGGGCAGACTTAGCCATATATCGTTTAGAAACAGCAAAA